>NZ_JBEOZU010000186.1:0-6700 GCF_040298185.1 Streptomyces sp. NPDC001634
CGAGCCGACGTGCTCTTCGCGATGCTCCGCGACGGCACCTTCTACGACCCCCAACCCGCCCCCACGGGTTGACGAAACCCATAGGGGCACCCCCCCCCGCCACCGGAAGCACCACTGGACACTGCATCCCCCCTTGCTTTGGCTTCCCCCTGCCGCCTGTCTCAACTACCCAAATCCCCGTCAGGACAATCGCAGTGTGAGTCGACACCGCAACCCGCCGTCTTCGAAAAGAGAATCGAATTCCTTCTGCAAGAAGACCGTGCGCGCGACTCAACACGCTGAACTCGGCAGGGATGGCGAAGCCGGTGCAGAAAACTGCCGGAGATTGGCAAGCGGCCTACCGGGAGGCGCACAACGCGTGGACGCAGTTCAGCGCCGCGGCGGCTGCGGTCAGCATGGCCGGACCCCGAGGGGCGGTGGGGCCACGATGCCGGAGGACACCCACGCAGCCGGGCCGCCCGGGGCGCGCCGCATCGGCTCGGTGCCCCCAGCGTCTTCGCTATGCGGAAGCCACGACCGGGCCGGACATGACCTGGGGAGGGTTCGGGAGCAGCGACGCGAGGTTGTCCCGCACAAAGACCGCCGCCTTCTTGATCGATTCATCGGCTCCCGCTTCGCTTTCGAAGACGCTGGTCGAGAGCATGACTCCGTTCCCGGCATCGACCCAGTAGTAGGCCAGGAGACCAGGGATCTGACGGATGAGCGGCACGAACCCCTCGTTCACCCGACGCCCTGCCTCGGCCGGATCGGTCACTCCGGTGTACCGTCTGACGGCTGCGTACACGGCTGATCTCCTCGCGCGTCGCGTGCATCTGTTGCACAGACGCCGTACCCCTGCCACGTGTACTGCGCTCGCGAGTCGTCCGTCAATCACCGGAAACGACCAGCCGGTGGTCCGAATGGAGGCTCTGCTGATGGCCCGGGCCGGATGGCTGAGAGAGGTGGTGGAACAAGACCGCTATTACCCAGCGCTGAGCAAACAGTGCCGAGGACATCGCTCTGGAATGCAAGCAACTTCTCTCTCCAGGTGGGCGGGGCTGGAGGGACATGAAGCGACTGCTCGATCCCGCCCGGTCTACCACCGCCATGAGGTCCGCATCCGCGCCCACGTTCTGTTGTGCCGGCCGACGCTACAGTTGATCCGTGTCGCCGGGACCCGCACCGAGACCACCTGGAACCGTATCCGCGAAACCATGAGTTCCCCCATGATGGCGACACGATGTGCACTGTCCGGGGATAGGATTGCGCCTGCGAATCACGGAGGCTGAGATGTCCGTATTCTTCCGGCGCATGTCCAGCCGTCTGCCCCGTGTACGAGAGCTCTCGCTGCCGAAGAATGGAGGCCGTCATGACTGACCAGAGCGCCGCCGAGTTCGACGGCAAATGCGCGTTTGCCCTCAGTGTTGGCCCCGCAGAGAAAGCTCCGCTGGGCAACCCCAAGCATGTCCTCGTCAAAGACGGAAAGACCTACGTTTTCGCCGGCGTGGTGCCGAAGTGGCTGTTCCAGATCATCCCGGGCAGCGCCGCGCGAGCCCACAAGCACTGGGCATCAGCGGGCCATTAACCGTCGCCCCAGCAATGAGCCCCATGGACCGTGCCGGCCCTCCGCGGGTTGCTCAGCAGGCTGGCCAGGTCCGGGGCCGCGGTGCAGGCGGCGCGGATACGGTCGAGGAAGGAGGCGCGCGGATGAGGCAGCCGCCGCGTCAGATCCTGGCGACCGCGCCGTGGTCGATGTTCCAGCCATACTCGCCGACCGCGTGGTGGACCATCTTCCAGCCCTGGTCGTAGACGAAGACCTTCGACGCGTACAGCGCCGATTCGACCCGGGAGGCGAAGCGGGCGGCCTCGGTAAAGCTCAGCTCGGGGCGTCCGTTCGTGGGCATCGTCGCCGATGCTGCCCATCAGAAGGGCACAGGCCTCTCGACCGTCCGGACTGCGCTGGAACTCGGGTCCCCGGCCACCGCCATCGCCCAGGCAACTTCGCCCGCGCCGCCTCCGGCCAGTCCGGTGACCACGTCGGTGTGGGCCGGGACCTCGGCGGTGATCTCGATCAGGTAGGAGCCGAGCCGTCCCTCGTTTCAGGTGGGAAGATTCCGCGATCTCGGCCGGGCTGTAGGCGGCGACCTGGCGCAGCAGGTCGTATGCCTCGGCGATGAGCTGCATGTCGACGTACTCGATGCAAGTCCCGGGAGCCAAACCTGACGGTCGCCCACCTGCGTCAGGCCGAGCCCCCCACGCGCCCCGCCCCAGACCGTCCAGCTCCTTGGCCACGTCGGGGTGGGTCCAGACGCGCACTGCCGGATTGGCCTCGGCCGCCGCGCACCAGGACTTGGCCGTCCTTCTCCAGGCGGACCTCGGGGGCCTTCGAGTGAGGCCTGGAGGCACGGCGGCAGTACAAGGGGCGTACCAGGAATGTGACAGTCCCCAGGGCCCACGAGGAGACGGTGGGCGGCCTGCCCGTCTCCCCCCGGGGCAGGCCGCCGACACCTGGCGGAGCTGAGTTACAGCGCGCGTTCCAGACGGTCCGCCATCAGCTTGACGAACCGGGCCGGTTCCTTCGGCTGACCGCCCTCGGCAAGCACCGCCAGGCCGTGCAGGAGCTCGGCGGTCTCGACGAGCTCCGTGCGGTCCTCGCGCTCCTTGTACGCCTGGTTGAGGCCCTTCACCAGCCGGTGGTCCGGGTTGAGCTCCAGGATCCGCCTGGCGCGGGGCACTTCCTGGCCCATCGCGCGGTACATGTTCTCCAGGGCCGGGGTCAGGTCGTGCGCGTCGGAGACGACGCAGGCCGGGGAGACGGTGAGGCGGGAGGACAGGCGCACCTCCTTGATGTCCTCGTCCAACTGCTCCTTCATCCACCCGAGCAGCCCGGCGTACTCCTCGGTCTGCTTCTCCCGCTCGCCGTCGGGGGTGTCTTCCTCCTTGGCGGCGAGGTCGATTTGACCCTTGGCGACGGACTTCAGTTTCTTGCCCTCGTACTCGCCGATGGCGTCGGCCCACACCTCGTCGACAGGGTCGGTCAGCAGCAGCACCTCGATGCCCCGGTCCCGGAACGCCTCCATGTGCGGGGAGTTCTCGATGCTCTGCCGGGACTCGCCGGTCAGGTAGTAAATGTCGCCCTGCCCGTCTTTCATCCGCTCCACGTACTGCTTGAGCGTGACCGGCTCCATGTCGTGGTGCGTGCTCGCGAACGACGCGACGGCGAGGATGGCGTCGCGGTTCTCCGAGTCGGTGACCAGTCCCTCCTTCAGGACTGTGCCGAACTCCTGCCAGAACGTGGCGTAGCGCTGCTGGTCCCTGGTCATCAATTCCTTGACCGTGGAAAGGACCTTCTTCGTCAGCCGGCGCCGCATCATCTCGATGTGGCGGTCTTGCTGGAGGATCTCACGGGACACGTTGAGCGAGAGGTCCGCCGCGTCGACGACGCCCTTGACGAAGCGGAGGTACGGCGGCAGCAGAGCTTCGCAGTCGTCCATGATGAACACGCGCTTGACGTACAGCTGCACGCCGCGTTTGAAGTCCCGCGTGAACAGGTCGTGGGGGGCGTGAGCGGGGAGGAACAGCAGGGCCTGGTATTCGAAGGTGCCCTCCGCCTGGAGCCGGATCGTCTCCAGCGGGTCCCGCCAGTCGTGGCCGATGTGCTTGTACAGCTCGTGATACTCGTCGTCGGACACCTCGTCGCGCGGTCGCGCCCACAGCGCCTTCATGGAGTTGAGCGTTGCGGGTTCTGCTGCCTCGTCGCTCTTGTCGGCTGTGGCCGAACCCTCGGGCATCATCCGGATGGGCCAGGTGATGAAGTCCGAGTACCGCTTGATGATCTCTCTGATCTTCCCCGGGGAGGTGTAGTCGTGGAGCTGGTTGTCCGGGTCGGCCGGCTTGAGATGGAGCGTGACCGAGGTGCCCTGCGGTGCGTCGTCGACCGTCTCCAGCCTGTACGTGCCTTCGCCGCGCGATGTCCAGCGGGTGCCCTGGGTCTCGCCGGCGCGCCGGGTCACCAGGGTGACCTCGTCAGCCACCATGAAGCCGGAGTAGAACCCGACGCCGAACTGGCCGATGAGCCCCTCCGCCCCGGCCGCGTCCTTGGCCTCCTGCAGCTCCTGGAGGAACTTCGCGGTGCCTGAGTTGGCGATCGTGCCGATGAGCCGCCCGACCTCGTCGTACGACATCCCGATACCGTTGTCCCGTACGGTGAGGGTGCGGGCGTCCTTGTCGACGTCGATCTCGATGTGCAGATCGGACACGTCGGCGTCGAGCGAGTCGTCCCACAGCTTCTCGAGGCGCAGCTTGTCCAGCGCGTCGGAGGCGTTGGAGACGAGCTCCCGCAAGAAGACATCCTTGTTCGAGTAGACCGAGTGGATCATCAGCTGCAGGAGCTGACGGGCCTCTACCTGAAACTCAAACGTTTCAGTCGGCATGTTCGCGTATACCTCACAGGTGCTGTCGCCGGAACTGATGGAAGCCACTGTAAAACACCGCGTCAGGGCAGTGGCCGGGGTGTGGGAGCGGTGGCTGGATCCGCACGGCGCGTCCACGCTCGGGTCAGTCCCGCACCGAGCCCCGTGCGCCGCCCAGCACCAGGGGCCAGAGGCTGGGCATCTCGCCCCCCGATACTTCGGCCGGCGTTCCCACGGCCTCCGTGACCGCCGATATGAGCGGCGATTCCGCGTAGTATCTCCGGTGCGGCGCGGGGCCGTTGCGCCTGCTCCGAACCGCCGACACCACAGGCATGTTGGTCGCGAACCGGACGCTGCAGGACCGGCCCGGCCCAGGTCCCGCTCCGGATGCCCGGACGCCTGTTGGCCGCGGCGGATCACAAGGGGCAAGGTCACGGCTGATCGATCGTCAGGCGCCCGCGCGGTCTTGCAAACTGTGCTCATGACACGCACGAGGAAGATCGCTGCTGCGCTGTTAGCCGCATCGGCCGCGCTGCTCGCGACGCCCCCCACCGCCTCCGCCACCCCGACTACGCATACGACCTTCTTCAGGGAGAGCTTCGACCGCCTTCCCCTCGGCCCCGTCACCGCGGGCCGCGGCTGGATCGCCGACACCTCCAACAGTTCACTGACCGTCGAACCCAGCGCCACGGGCCACGGACGCGAACTGCGACTCCATACGCAACGCAACGGCCGCGCCTTCCTCGTTCTGCCCGACCTCGCGCCCGCCGGCAACAGCTTCTGGGCCCGGCTGCGACTGCGCATCGACCACTTCCCCACCGCTCCCGACTGGGCTCACTGGACCATCGCGGAAGCCTCCGGCTCCGATGTCCCCACACTGGTACGCCCGTTGGGCGGCCAGTACGTGCCCACCTCGCAGGCCAACTTCTGGGGCGTCGGCTCCGACCTGGGCCCCACCGGGGACTGGACCGCCTGGAAGACCTCGGCGCCCGCCACCGCCGGCACCTGGCAGTGCGTGGAGTTCCACCTCGACGCGGCCGACAACCGCGTCACCGTCTACCTGGACGGCGCGGAGAGGCCCGAGTTGACGGTATCCACGAAAGAACACGGCGGTACCATGGCCGACTTCCTCTTCCCGCATTTCGACAAGCTCAAGCTGGGGTGGCAGTTGTACCAGTCCGACCCCACTCCCCCGTCGTACGACCTCCATATGGACGACGTGGCGTTGGGCGGCAAGCGGGTGGGCGGGTGCGCCTCATGATGAGAGGTCTGCCCCGCAGGGCGGTGCTGGGCGGCATCGTCGGCGGGCTCGCCCGGGCGGCCTCGCCGGCCCGCCCAGCCATCGCAGCCGCAGGGTGCCAAGAGCCGTACGTCCCGCTGGAGGTCGGCGCCGGGGCGGCCCGGTCGGGACGGACCGGGTCCACGTGCTCAAGGTCGGCCCTGACACGGCACGCACCGTACTGGTGCTGGTTCCGGGCATGTTCGGGGCCGCGAACGACTTCCGCCGGCTCGCCCGGGACCTCGTCGCCGGCCTGCCCGGAGTGCAGATTTGAGCTTTCGACCGACGCGAGGAAAACCTGGCCGACCGTGCCGGATTCGCCACCGCGGACCCGGCCGCGTACTACCTGGACGGCCACTACCACGCGCTGGACCCCGACACCGCGGCCTTCGCGGCACGTTGGGGCCTGGCCCGCACCCTGGCGGACCTGCGCACCGTCCTCCGGGCTGCGGCCCGCGGCGGACGGCGCCGCGTCGTGCTCGGTGGCCACTCCTGGGGCGCCACCACGGCGATGGCCTATGCCGCCTGGGACTTCGACGGCAGTCCGGGGTATCGGGATCTCTCCGCTCAAGTACTCGTCGACGGCGGCGTGCGCGGGGCGTTCGACGGGACCGGGGAGCCGGTGCACAACTCTCCGGAGGAGGTGCGGGAGCGGCTGGCCGCCATCGAGGACGGAGCGGTCTTCGACATGACCCTGAGCGGGGTCGGGCTGGGCAGCCGGGCGGAGAACACACAGATCTGGTACCAGATCGCAGGCTGGTACGCACACCGGGACCCGGACGGCCGCTCGATCCTGCAACCCCGGATGCCAGACGCCCTGCGACCGCCGCTACCCGTCACCAACGCCGGTCTGCTGGGCACTTTGTTGACATCCTCCCCCTCTTAAAGGAGGGGGATTCCAACCCGGGTGGGTTGAGGTTCACGGGCGCTCGAACGGCCGGTGGCCGCCGTCACCCCTCCGGCACCGGCTGTTCGCCGGGGGCGGGGGATCCCGCCCTGTCCTGCCGCGACGTTGTGTGCTGCATTCTCA
>NZ_JBEOZU010000187.1:0-5828 GCF_040298185.1 Streptomyces sp. NPDC001634
CCTCACTCCGCGGGCCGACCGTTCGCGGCGCGTGAGCCGCAGCGTCTGCCTCAGGCGCACGACTGGGCCGCCGAGGTCGCAGCCGGCATGGACGCGGGCGTACGGATCTCGCTGCGCCTGGACCTGTCGGCGTACCAGCTCTTCGACGACGGTGAGGGCGCCCGCCGCGCCGGCGGGGCGATCGTGCAGGTGCACAGCCTCGCCGACCCGACCCTGGTCGCCGACGCGGCGGCGCTGTGGGCCGGGGAGGCGGATGCGGCATTCGGACCCCGGGCACGGGTGGACGCGGCCCTCGCCGTCCGCCGCGCGGCCCGGGTCTGGCCGCCGCTCGACCGGCTCTCCGAACAGGACGCGCCCGCCGTACTGGCCCTGTCCGAGGAGGAGTTGAGCGACCTGCTCGGTGTCGCGGCCACCCGGCTGAGCGCGGCCGGGGTCGCGGTGCACTGGCCCCGGGACCTGGCCCAGGACCTGACCGCGGCGGCGGTCGTACGGCCCGCGCCCGGCTCGGCGACCGACGGCACGGGCTTCTTCGAGAGCGAGCAACTGCTGCAGTTCCGCTGGCAGCTGGCGCTCGGCGGCGATCCGCTCACCGAGGCCGAGATGGACTCCCTGGCGGAGGCCCACCGCCCGGTCGTCCGGCTGCGAGACCAGTGGGTGCTGGTCGATCCGGCGCTCGTCCGCAAGGCGCGCAAGCGCGAGCTGGGCCTGCTCGACCCGGTCGACGCGCTGGCCGTCGCGCTCAGCGGCAGCGCGGAGGTCGACGGCGAGACGGTGGAGGCGGTGCCGGTCGGCGCACTGGCCGCGCTCCGGGACCGGCTGACAGCGGGCGTGGGCCCGGTGGAGCCTCCCCCGGGTCTCGCCGCCCGGCTGCGGGACTACCAGCTGCGGGGCCTGGCCTGGCTCGACCTGATGACCTCCCTCGGCCTCGGCGGTTGCTTGGCCGACGACATGGGGCTCGGCAAGACGGTCACCGTCATCGCCCTGCATCTGCGCCGGGCGCGCCGCGAGCCGACCCTGGTGGTCTGTCCGGCCTCCCTGCTCGGCAACTGGCAGCGGGAGATCACCCGGTTCGCCCCTGGAGTCCCCGTGCGCCGCTTCCACGGCCCGGAGCGCACCCTTGACGGCCTGGACGGAGGCTTCGTGCTCACCACCTACGGGACGATGCGGACCGCGGCGCCCCGGCTGGCCGAACAGACATGGGGCATGGTCGTCGCGGACGAGGCGCAGCACGTCAAGAACCCGTACTCGGCGACGGCGAAGGCTCTGCGCACGATCCCGTCCCCCGCGCGCGTGGCCCTCACCGGAACACCTGTGGAGAACAACCTCTCCGAGCTGTGGGCGCTGCTGGACTGGACGACGCCCGGGCTGCTCGGCCCCCTGAAGTCCTTCCGCGCCCGGCATGCGCGCGCGGTGGAGAACGGCGAGGACGAGGAGGCGGTGGGGCGCCTCGCCCGCCTGGTCCGCCCGTTCCTCCTGCGCCGCAAGAAGTCCGACCCGGGCATCGTGCCCGAACTCCCGCCGAAGACGGAGACGGACCACCCGGTGCCGCTCACCCGCGAACAGGCCGCGCTCTACGAGGCGGTCGTGCGCGAGTCCCTGCTGGCGATCGAGACGGCGGAGGGCATCGCCCGTCGCGGCCTGGTCCTCAAGCTCCTCGGCTCGCTCAAGCAGATCTGCAACCACCCGGCGCTCTATCTGAAGGAGGACACCGGGACGGCCGCGGGCCTCACCGCCCGGTCCGGCAAACTCGCCCTGCTGGACGAGCTGTTGGACACGCTGCTGTCGGAGGACGGCTCCGCGCTGGTCTTCACGCAGTACGTCGGCATGGCCCGCCTGATCACCACCCATCTGGCCTCCCGCGCAGTCCCCGTCGATCTGCTGCACGGCGGCACGCCGGTGCCCGACCGTGAGCGGATGGTGGACCGGTTCCAGAGCGGCGCGACCCCCGTCCTGGTCCTCTCCCTCAAGGCCGCGGGCACGGGCCTGAACCTCACCCGAGCGGGCCATGTCATCCACTTCGACCGCTGGTGGAACCCGGCGGTGGAGGAACAGGCCACGGACCGGGCGTACCGCATCGGCCAGACCCAGCCGGTCCAGGTCCACCGCCTGATCACCGAAGGCACGGTCGAGGACCGCATCGCCGAGATGCTGGAGTCCAAGCGGGCGCTGGCCGACGCGATCCTGGGCTCGGGGGAGGCCTCCCTGACCGAACTGACCGACCGTGAGCTGTCGGACCTGGTGTCGCTGAGGAGGACGGCGTGAACGGGGCCGAGGAGGAACGGCTCCGGGCGGACGGGCAGTCGGTCCCGGAGCAAGAGACGCGTCCCGGTGATGAGGGACGTCGGGGCGAGGAGGCGCGCCCCGCCGACGAGGTGCGTCGTGCGCTGCGGGCCGCTCGGGAGCGGGAGCATGCCGACGGTGGGATCCGGGGTGAGGAACCTACCGCCGAGGAGGCGGGCGTCGCCGTGCCCGAGAGAGGCGTGCAGCCGGCGGCGCGGCCGGGGGACGCGGCGCGAGCGGCCTTGCGGCGGGCGAACGCCGAGCGCAGGAGTGGGCAGGGGGCCCCTTCGTCGCCGGAGTCGGGGAAGCCGGAGTCCGGGAAGAGGGAACCGGCCGATGCGAGGGAGGCCGGGGCCGGCCCCCGTATCGGCGGGGAGACGGCTGAGACACCCGGTCGCGTCCCCAGGACCGAGACCGCACCTGGCGCGCGCCCTGGCGACGCCGCGCGTGAGGCGCTACGGGCTGCGCGGGAAGAGGCAGATCGGGAGCGTGACGAGGCAGGATCGAGGGGCGCCGAGGCGCAGCACCGGGGCCGGTCCGGCACGCCGGGGCCCGCACGGACAGCACCGTCGGCCGGAACCGCTAGGACGTCCGGCACTCCGGGGTCGCCGGGCCGCGGGGCACCGACCGGAACTCGGGGCCGCAGGGGGCCCCGAAACCCTGCGCGCGGCGCCGGGGCCCGGGATGTACGGGAACTCCTCGCCGGTGCCTTCGAGCTGCCGGCGTCGGCGGTGTCGTGGCGCGGGACCGCGCCCGCCGCGCGGGACATGGGCGGCGAGCGGGAGGACGTTCCCCCGCGGCCCACGGGCGAGGCGGCGAGCCCGTCCCCGCGACCCGCGTCCGAGGCGCCGAGCCCGTCGTCGCTGCGGCAGAGGGAACCCGATCCGCCCTCGGCGCCCCGTCCCTCGGCGCCCGGTGCACCGGCGGCCCCTCGATACCCCCGTTCCATGGCGGCCCCCGGCCGTGACGGCGAGCTGCGGCGCACGTTCGAGGCCCTCCCGGCGCGACCGGCGGACGAGTCCGACCGGTTCGCCGAGACATGGTGGGGCAACGCCTGGGTCGCCGCGCTGGAGGAAGGAGCCCTCGACGCGGCACGGCTGGCGCGGGGGAGGGCGTACGCGGGACGGGGGAACGTGGACGCCATCACTGTCACGCCGGGGCTCGTGCTGGCGTATGTACAGGGAAGCCGTCCGCGCCCGTACCGTGTGCAGGTGCGGTTGCGGACGTTCTCCGACGACGAGTGGGACCGCTTCCTGGACGCGGCCGCCGAGCGGCCCGGGCACATCGCCGCGCTGCTGGACAAGCAGGTCCCGCAGTCCCTCGCCGAGTGCGGCGTCCGGCTGCTGCCGGGCCCGGGGGATCTCGAACCGCACTGCAGCTGCCCCGACTTCGGCCACCCCTGCAAACACGCGGCCGCCGTCTGCTACCAGACCGCGCGCCTGCTCGACCGCGACCCCTTCGTCCTGCTCCTGCTACGTGGCCGGGGCGAGAGGGAGCTGCTCGACGCGCTGTCCCGGCGCAACGCGGCGCGTGCGGCCCGTGCCGCCCAGGACCAGGAACCCGCGCCCGTCCCCGGCGTACGCGCCCGTGACGCCGTGGCCCGGGACGCGATGCCGCCGCTCCCGGCTCCGTTGGCGCCGCCCGCGCACCCCGAGCTGCCGCCGGTCTAACCGGGGGCGCCGGGCGGGCCCGACCCGTTCGCGCTGGACCACCTGGCCACGGACGCGGCCGCCCGCGCGCACACCCTGCTGACCACCGGGCACGATCCGGTCGCGGAGCTGACGCTGTGGCAGGACGCGGTGCGGCTGGCCGCCGCCCGCCCCGGCTCGGGGCTCACGGCCGGAACCCGGGCGCTGTATTCCGCGCTGGCCGCCGCCACCGGCCGGTCACCGGCCGATCTGGCGCGGGCTGTCGCCGCCTGGCGGCAGGGCGGACGGGACGGACTCGCCGTGCTCGAGGAGCCCTGGGACCCGCCGGCGGGCCGCTTCGACCGGGCCCGCCCGCTGCTCCTGGCCGCGGACCTCCCCGCGTTCCGACCATGGCGCAACCGCCTCACCCACCCCGACGGCCACGCCCAGCTCCGCCTCGGCCAGGACGGGCTCTGGTACGCGTACGAGTCGGAACCGGGCCACGAGGACTGGTGGCCCCGGGGCACCCCGGACCCGGACCCGGTCGGCGCCCTGACGGGCCTGGGAGCGCCCGGGGGGAGCTGAACCGGGGCAGCCCGCTCACCACGGCGGCTCGGGGAAGACCACCCGGAGTGTGCCGACCGGTACCTCGCAAGCAACGGCGATCTCCTGGTAGGAGGTGATGCCGCTGAAGTGCCGCAGCATCAGCATCAGCCGTAGCTGCGGCGGCAGTTCCTCCATCGCGTCCCAGATCCAGCCACGCATCGCGTGCTGCTCGATGAGCCGCTCCGGGTGCGCCGGCTCGTGATCGCGAGGGTGCAGGTGGTCCAGGCCGTCCAGGCCGGGCGTCTCCCGTGTGGCACGCAGGCGCATTCGGGAGGTGTTGCGCACGACCGCCCGCAACCACGCTCCCACAGCCGCGGGATCCCGTACGTCGCCGATGTGCCGCAGCGCGGTCAGCGCCCCGTCCTGCACCGCGTCGTCCGCGTCGGGGCCGTAGCCCAGCAGAGCTGAGGTGTGCCATGTCTGAAGGCCTCCGAGGTGGAAGAGGACTTCTGGGGTCCGGAACGCGTCGCCCGGCTCTTCCCCGCCCGAGGCCGGCTCGACCTGGGCGCCCAGGTCAGTGCCGGATCCGACTTCCCCGTCGGTCAGTTCGGCGCCATGCGCTCCGTCTGGGGCATGACCACCCGACAGACCGTCATCGGCGTCAAGGGCCCCGAGCACGCCATCACCCACGACGAAGGCCTCGCCCTGCACACGACCAACGCCGCGCGCCTGCTCGGCGAGGAACACCTGCGCGGCACCCTCACCCCCGGCCGCCTCGCCGACCTCACCCTCTGGGACCAGGACCCCGCTCGGTGCCCGAGGGACGCCCTGCGCGACCTCAATCCCACGCACACCCTCCTCGGCGGCCGCCTCGTTCACCGCGCCGGACCCACCGACCGACCGCGGCCCGGCAGGTCTGCCCGCAACGGCGCCGGCAGACAGAAGCCGGACGTGGACGATCTGCGCAGGGCGGTGGAAGACGTGGGCAGTTTTGGCCACCGTCCCGCCCCCCGTCCGTCAGAAATCGAGAGATGTGAGAGCGTGCAGGGCGTGAGTGAGACACCGACGAACACCCTGCAATACCGCCTTGACGGGCCGGAAGACGCCCCAGTACTGATCTTGGGTCCCTCACTGGGTACCACATGGCACAGGTTGTAAATACCGTCCATGGGCGTCCGGGCAGTCCAAAACGGGCGCGGAATGCCAGGTCAGAGGCTCCCGGACCGGGGGAGTCGATGCAGTTGGTGACAGGCGTGTGAGAGCGGTACTCGATGAGAAGCCCGCGGGTGCGGCCTGGCGGGGCTTCCGAACAGGTGGGTTACAACGCCGGCGCGGGCGCCGTTGCACTCGGTTGTCCTCTTTGGAGCCACCCGA
>NZ_JBEOZU010000188.1:0-5555 GCF_040298185.1 Streptomyces sp. NPDC001634
CGGCATGTGCGGGGGGCGGTGCGCTACGGCGACGCCGTGCGCACGCTGGCCGGGCAGGGTGTCTCGCGGTTCATGGAAATCGGCCCGGACGGCACGCTGACCGCTCTCGCCCAGGCGTGCCTGGACGTGGACGATGACGGGCCGCTGTTGCTGCCGTCCCTGCGCAAGGACCGACCGGAGACCGTTGCGGTGCTGACCGCGGTTTCCGGACTGTTCACCCGAGGTACCGAGGTTGACTGGCGTGCGGTGTTCGCGGGGGTCGGGGCCCGTTCCGTCGAGCTGCCGACGTACGCGTTCCAACGCAAGAGCTACTGGCCGACCCCGGCCGGGGGGCGGGCCGGCGGTGATGTCTCCGGCCTCGGCCTCTCCGCCACCGGTCATCCCCTCCTCGGAGCGGCCCTGGCGCCGGCCGACTCCGAAGGCGTGGTGTTCACCGGTCGACTGTCGCTCCGGACCCACCCGTGGCTGCGGGAGCACGTGGTCTCCGGCGCCGTTCTGTTCCCGGGCACCGGCTTCCTGGAACTCGTCCTGCGTGGGGCCGACCAGGTCGGGTGCGACCGGGTGGAGGAACTGACGATCGCCGTTCCGCTGACGCTTCCCGAGCACGGCGGAGTGCGGGTCCAGGTGTTGGTCAACAGCCCGGACGAATCGGGCCGCCGTGGTGTCAGTGTCTTCTCCCGCCCCGACGACGCCTCGGAGGACGAGGCGTGGACCCTCCATGCCACCGGTGTGGTGAGCACCGAGACCGGGGCCCCGCGGTCGAACGACGCCTTCGATTTCGCTGTGTGGCCGCCGAGGGATGCCGTGGCCGAGTCGATCGAGGGTGCCTACGAGCGTTTCGCCGGGCTGGGGTTGTCGTACGGTCCGGTGTTCCAGGGGCTCCGTGCGATGTGGCGCCGGGGCGAAGACGTCTTCGCCGAGGTGGCGCTGCCCGAGGCGCACGAGGACCTCGCGGACCGGTTCGGGTTGCACCCGGCGCTGCTGGACTCCGTCCTTCACGCTGTCCTGCGGGGCGTGTTCGGTGCTGACGGCTCACTGCGGCTGCCGTTCTCGTGGGGCGGCGTGTCGCTGTGGGCCTCGGGCGCGCGCGGACTGAGGGTGCGCGTGGCCCCGGTGGGACCGGACACGGTGGCGCTCGAACTGGCCGACACGACCGGAGGCACCGTGGCCTCCGTGGACTCGCTGGTGCTGCGCGAGGCGGCCGGTGGAATCCCGTCGGCGGACGGCGGCCCCCGAGGCGGACTCTTCCAGCTCGACTGGGTGAGGGTGCCGGCCGCCGCCGGACCGGTCCCCGCGCTGAGTGCCGGGCTGCCCGCGCCGGGTGAGGCCGTCGCCGGTGAGGTGCTGGTGCGGGTCGAGCGCCCCTCCGGCAGTGAGCCGGCTGCCGCCCATGCCGCCGTCCAGAGCACTCTCGAACTGGTGCGTGCCTGGCTGGCGGAGGAGCGGTTCGAGGAGTCCCGTCTGGTGATCGTCACCGAGGGTGCCGTGACGCCCGACGGACCGACGGCCGATCCGGCTCTGGCTGCGGTGTGGGGTCTGGTGCGGGCAGCTCGGGCGGAGAACCCGGGGCGGTTCACGCTGCTGGATGTGGACGGTACGGAGGCCTCCTGGTCCGTGGTGGCGGCGGCGTTGGCTTCGGGCGAGCCGGAAGTGGCGGTGCGCGCCGGCACGGCTTTTGCGTCCCGTCTGGGCCGGGCCGCGACCGGCGCGGTGCTGACGGCCCCCGCGGGGGAGTCGGCATGGCGACTGGATGTGGTGGAGAGGGGCACGCTGGAAGGGCTGGCTCTGAGGTCGGTCACCGAGAAGGAGCTGACTGAAGGCCATGTCCGTATCGCCGTACGTGCGGCGGGTGTCAACTTCCGTGATGTGCTGAACGCGCTCGGCATGTATCCCGGCGACGCGAAGGACTTCGGTCTGGAGGGTGCGGGTGTGGTGACCGAGGTCGGTCCGGGTGTGGTCGGGCTGGCTGTGGGTGACCGGGTGTTCGGGATGTTCTCGGGTGCGTTCGGGCCGGTGGCGGTGGCGGATGCGCGGACGGTGGCGCGGGTTCCGGCGGGCTGGTCGTTCGCGCAGGCTGCTTCCGTACCGGTCGTGTTCCTGACGGCGTACTACGCGCTGAGGGACCTGGGTGGTGTGAAGCCCGGTGAGTCGGTGCTGGTGCACGCGGCGGCCGGTGGTGTGGGTATGGCGGCGGTGCAGCTTGCGCGGCACTTGGGTGCCGAGGTGTTCGGTACGGCGAGTGTCGGCAAGTGGGGCACCCTGCGGGAGCTCGGCCTGGACGGCAGGCACATCGCCTCGTCCCGGGACACCGGCTTCGAGGCGGCGTTCCTTACGGCGAGCGGCGGTCGTGGCATGGACGTCGTACTGGACTCGCTGGCCGGTGAGTTCGTGGACGCGTCGTTGCGGCTGCTGCCGCGGGGTGGCCGTTTCCTGGAGATGGGCAAGACCGACATCCGGGACGCGGAGACCGTGGCCGCCGACCATCCGGGCGTGTGGTACCGGGCGTTCGACCTGATGGATGTGGCGCCGGAGCGCATCGGTGGGATGCTGAGCGACCTGGTGGCGCTGTTCGAGGCGGGAGTCCTCAAACCCCTGCCGGTCACGTGCTGGGATGTGCGCAGGGCTCCGGAGGCGTTCCGGTACCTGTCCCAGGCCCGGCATGTCGGCAAGGTGGTCCTGACGGTCCCGGCACCGATGAACCCGGACGGGACGGTGCTGGTGACCGGCGGTACGGGTGGTCTGGGCGCGCTGGTGGCCCGGCACCTGGTCACCGAGCACGGGATACGACACCTGCTGCTGGCCGGCCGCCGCGGTCTCGAAGCCCCCGGTGCTCCCGAACTCCTCGCGGAACTAACCGGCTTGGGCGCCGACGTCGAGGTCGCGGCCGTGGATGTCGCGGACCGTGCGGCTCTGGCGGACGTGCTGGCCGCCGTCCCCGCCGAGCACCCGCTGACCGCAGTGGTGCACACGGCCGGCATCGTCGACGACGGCGTCGTCTCCTCCCTCACCCCCGAGCGCGTATCGCGGGTCATGCGGCCGAAGGCGGACGCGGTCGTCCATCTTCACGAGCTGACCCGTGACACGGATCTGTCGGCGTTCGTCGTCTTCTCGTCGGTCATGGGCACCTTGGGTGGTGCGGGGCAGGCCAACTACTCGGCCGCCAACGCCTTCCTGGACGCCTTCGCCACCATCCGTCGCTCCTCCGGCCTGCCCGCTGTCTCCCTCGCCTGGGGCCCGTGGGCGCCGGGCGCCGGTATGACGGCTGAGCTGAGCGAGGCGGATCTGCGGCGCATGGAACGCAGCGGCATGCTGCCGCTTGCGCCGGAGCGGGGACTCGGTCTGCTGGACGCGGTGCTCGAGCAGGGCTCTGCCATCGAGCGGGCCGCCGTGCTGCCCATCGAACTCGACCTCACGGGGCTGCGCCGACGGGCAGCCGAGGAGGTTCCCTCGCTGCTGCGTGCCCTGGTCCGTGTACGTGCGCGCCGCAAGACGGAGGCCGGCACCGGGGCCCACCGCCAGGACCTCAGGGCACGGCTCACCGCGGCTCTGCCGGCAGACCGCGACCGACTCGTGTCCGACCTGGTCCAGGGTGCGGCAGCCGCCGTGCTCGGCCACGCCTCCGCCGCCGACATCGAGGCGGACCACACCTTCAAGGAACTGGGCTTCGACTCCCTGACCTCGGTCGAGCTCCGCAACCGCGTGAACGCGGCCACCGGCATGAGGCTCCCTGCCACCCTGATCTTCGACTACCCCACGCCCGCCGCGCTGATCCGGCACATCAAGACGGAGCTCCTGGGCGGAGACGAACAGACCTCGCCCGACATGCTGCCCGCCCCGACGAGTGTGGGTGATGATCCGGTCGTGATCGTGGGTATGGCGTGCCGGTTCCCTGGTGGGGTCGGTTCGCCGGAGGATCTGTGGCGGCTGGTCAGCGAGGGTCGTGACGCGATCGGCGGATTCCCGACCGACCGTGGCTGGGACCTGGACGGCCTCTACGATCCCGAGCCCGGCAAGGTCGGCCGTACGTATGTGCGTGACGGCGGCTTCCTCTATGAGGCTCCGCTGTTCGATGCCGCGCTCTTCGGCATTTCGCCGCGTGAGGCGCTGGGGATGGATCCGCAGCAGCGGTTGCTGCTGGAGACGTCGTGGGAGGTCTTGGAGCGGGCGGGTATCGACCCGGCGACGCTGCGCGGCACCCGTACCGGCGTCTTCGCCGGCGCCATGGCCCAGGACTACGGCTCATCGTTGAGGGGCACGTCCGAAGGCGCTGACGGCTACCTGTTGACCGGGAACACCGGCAGCGTGGCCTCGGGTCGTATCGCGTACACCTTTGGTTTCGAGGGTCCTGCGGTGACGGTGGACACGGCGTGTTCGTCGTCGCTGGTGGCGCTGCATCTGGCGGCGCAGGCGCTGCGCTCCGGCGAATGCGACCTGGCGCTGGCCGGTGGTGTGACCGTCATGTCGACGCCGGACACGTTCGTGGAGTTCTCGCGGCAGCGGGGGCTTGCGGTGGACGGTCGGTGCAAGGCGTTCTCGGACGGCGCGGACGGTACGGCGTGGTCGGAGGGTGTGGGTCTGCTGCTGGTGGAGCGGCTGTCCGACGCGCGTCGCAATGGTCACCGGGTGCTGGCGGTTGTGGCGGGTTCCGCGGTCAATCAGGATGGTGCGAGCAATGGTCTGACCGCGCCGAACGGTCCGTCGCAGCAGCGGGTGATCCGTCAGGCGCTGGCCGGTGCGGGGCTCAAGCCCGCCGACATCGACGCCGTCGAGGCACACGGCACGGGTACGCCGCTGGGTGACCCGATCGAGGCTCAGGCGCTGCTGGCCACTTACGGTCAGGACCGTGAACGGCCGTTGTGGCTGGGCTCGTTGAAGTCGAACGTCGGTCACACGCAGGCGGCTGCCGGTGTGGGTGGTGTGATCAAGATGGTGATGGCGATGCGGCACGGGGTGCTGCCGCGGACCCTGCACGCCGAGGAGCCTTCCTCGCATGTCGACTGGTCGGCCGGGGACGTCGAGTTGCTGACCGAGGAGCGTGCGTGGCCCGAGGCCGGTCGTCCGCGTCGTGCTGGTGTTTCGTCCTTCGGTATCAGCGGTACCAACGCGCACGTCATCCTCGAACAGGCCCCTCATGTGGCGGCGGACGCCGAGAAGACCGTAGCCGACAAGGCAACGGCGCTCCCGCGGCTCCTGCCGTGGGTGCTGTCCGCGGCCGGCGGCGGACTGGCCGCCCAGGCCGAGCGCCTGGCCTCCTTCGTGGAGGCACGGCCCGACCTCTCCCTCAGCGACACCGCCCTGACACTGGCCACCACACGGACCGTGCTGGAGCACCGTGCGGTGGTCCTGGCCGCCGACCGTGACGAGCTGCTGCACGCTCTCGGCTCGCTGGCCGAGGACCGTAGCGAACCCAATGTCATACGGAACTCCATACAGACCGGCGGTCGCACGGCGTTCCTGTTCGCGGGGCAGGGGTCGCAGCGGCTGGGCATGGGCCGGGAGTTGTATGAGGCGTATCCCGTCTTCGCCGAGGCCTTTGACGCGGTGGACGCGGAACT
>NZ_JBEOZU010000189.1:0-5106 GCF_040298185.1 Streptomyces sp. NPDC001634
GCCGGGCCGCCCTGCTCGTGGGATGGGCGCTGCGCGCCGACGCGGGGCGGGTGAGCGACCACGACCTGCAGCGCGAGGCGAACATGCGGCGCCGGCTGGCCGAGTGGGCCGGCCGGCGCTCGGCGGCGGTCGTCGGGGCGTTCCACGCTCCGGCACTGGTGGAGGCGGCCTCGGGCACGGCAACGACCGTCCCTGGCGAGCGGGATTCCGGGGCGCACTCCCCCGCCTCAGGGACCGCCGCCGCTCCCGGCGCGCTCGGCGGCTCTGTGCCCGCCGGGCGGAACCCGCAGGTGACCACGTCCCTGGTGCCGTACTCGTACGCCCTGCTCGACGAGCGTTCCGGATACCCCGCGGGGATCCGGGACCCGGAGTGGCAGCGCGGGGTCTTCCACGCGGGCGGGGATCCGGAGCGGCTGGACGCCCTGCTGACGGAGACGGCCGTACGCATCTGTGCCGGCGTGCGGGAGGCCGGGCACCCGAGCGGCCCCGCCGACGCCCGGGAGGTGGTCCGCGTCGCCCGGGACCTCGCGGCGCTGCGCGGCCTGCCCGCCGCGAACCGCGGCGAACTGGTCGAGGCGGTTCAGACGGTCCTCACCCAGGGACAGTTGCTGGGCAGAGGCCGGGTCGTGGCCGCCGCCATGGAACGCGTCCTCGTGGGTGACCGGCAGGGCAGGCTCGCACCGGGCACCCCCAGGTCCGGCCTCGGACCGGCGGTCGAGGCGCAGCTCACGGAGCTGTCCCTGCCGTCCCCCGCCGCACCGGCCCGGCGCGAGCTGCGGCTCGATCCGCTCCGTTCAGAACCCGACCGGCTGCGCGAGATCTGTCTGTGCCGCATGACCGTCTGCCGCGTCCCGTACGCGGAGGAGAGCGAGGTCACCGGCGTGGGCGACGCGAGTGCGCTGAGCACCCGGTGGACCGTCCGGTGGACGCCCTCCACCGCGGCGATGCTCGATGTCGCGGGGGTGCACGGAGTCACCCTCGAACAGGCTGCCGCCGGTGTCCTGGGGCGACTACGGGCGAGCGAACGACGCGACGGCGGACCGACCGCGGCCCAGGTGCTCGCCGGGCTGGCGGACGCCGCCCGCTGCGCCCTTCCGGCGCTGGCCTCCGAACGCCTCGCGGAGGTCGCCGAGCTGCTTCCCGCGACCGGCACCCTGCCCGAGCTGCTCGACGGACTCGATCTGCTGAGCCGTCTGGCCGCCGGACATGTACCGGGACTGTCCGCAGGCTGGGAGAAGGAGCGCGTCGAGGCTGCGTACGAGCAGCTCGGTGCGGCGGGGGTGCGCGCCCTCGACGGGCTGGCCGGTTCCACCGACCCGGGCGACGCACGGGCCCTCGTGGACCTCGCGACGCGGGTCGACGGGGCAGGCGGCGGAATGCGGCTCGCCGACGCGCTGGCCCGGCTCGACGCGCAGGGAACGCCCTTGATCCGGGGCGCCGCCGGCGCGGCGCGGGTCCTGCTGGAGCAACGGGACGCCGGCGGGTTCGGGACGCTGCTGGCCTCCCGGGTGGACGCGGCAGCGACGCCCGAACTCCGTACGGACCTGGCGGCGTTCCTGCGCGGCACCCTGCTCGCGGCGGGCCCGCTGCTGGAGACCTGGCGGGCGATGGAGCCGCTGGTGGAACGGATCGAGTCCCTCGACGACCGGCCCTTCCTCGACCGCCTTCCCGCCCTGCGCGCCGGCTTTGACGCCCTGACCCCGGCGGCGCGCTCGCGGATGCTGGCGGCGGTGGAGGACCGTACGGGCACAGCGGCCGGCGAGCTCCCGGATCCGGTGGCCGCGCCCGGGTTCCTGGCCCGGATGGCCGCGGCGGACCTGGCGGGGCGTGAGGCACTGGCGGCGGCCGGATGGACCGTGACGGTGACGGATGGTGAACCGGCGGCCGGATGGATCCTGGCCGGCTCGGCGGGCGAACCGACGGCGGCCCGGAGTACGACGGCACCGTCAGGCCCGCGGAGCCTCGGCCCCGGTGACCGTTGGCGCCTCCTGCTGGGCCGGGCCCGGGAGTTGACGGGGCGGGCCGCACGGATCGCGTCGGCGCTGGACGAGTTGTACGGGAGCGGGCGCGGCGAGGGGTCCCGGGGTCAGGAGGCCGCTGGTCGGGGCGGGGGCCGTGAGCCCTCGTATCCGGGTGTGCGGAGCTGGTCGGAGGAGCTGGCGGCGCTGTTCGGGCCCGGCGTGCGCGAGGAGGTGCTGGCCGCTGCCGCGGACGCGGGACGGGTCGACGCGCTGCTGGAGATCGACCCGGCGGCTGCCCGGCCTTCCGTCGAGTTGCTGCGCACGGTCCTGTCGTACGCGGGAGGCATGCCGGAGCAGCAACTGGCCCGGCTGCGGCCGCTGGTGGCACGGCTGGTGCGCGAGCTGACAGAGGCGCTGTCCGCCCGGTTGCGCCCCGCGCTCGCCGGTCTGGCGCATCCGCGTCCCAGCCGTCGGCCCGGTGGCCCGCTGGATCTGGCGCGGACCGTCCGGGCGAATCTGGCGACCGCCCGCCGGGATCCGGGGACGGGAGCGGTGACGGTGCTGCCGGAACGGCCCGTGTTCCGTACGCGGGCCCGCAGGGCGGCGGACTGGCGGCTGGTGCTGGTCGTCGACGTGTCCGGTTCGATGGAGGCCTCGACGGTCTGGGCGGCTCTCACCGCATCGGTGGTCGCCGGGGTCCCGGCGCTGAGCACGCACTTCGTGGCGTTCTCGACCGAGGTCATGGATCTCACGGACCAAGTCGACGATCCGCTCGGGCTGTTGCTGGAGGTACGCGTCGGCGGGGGTACGAGCATCGCGCGGGGGCTGCGGCATGCCCGGTCCCTGGTGACGGTTCCCTCCCGCACCCTCGTCGTCGTGATCAGCGACTTCGAGGAGGGTGGTCCCGTCGGCCCGCTGCTGAGCGAGGTGCGGGCGCTGGTCGATGCGGGCTGCCATGTCCTCGGCTGTGCCTCGCTGGACGACGAGGGGCGTCCGCGCTACTCGGCGGGCGTGGCGGGACAGTTGGTGGCCGCGGGCATGCCGGTGGCGGCGCTCAGCCCGCTGGAGCTGGCCCGCTGGGTCGGGGAACGGATGGGAGGTGGGCACCGGTGACCGCATTGCCTCCGGTGACTGCGGACGTGGCCGCGGCCGCACTGGAGCTGCTGCCGACGCGGCTGCGCAAACGCGTCGACGCCGCGGCGGCCAAGGCGGCGAACTGGCCGGTGGAGGGGACGGAGACGGGTGTCCTGGTCCGCGTCGACGAGTCGACTACGGTCACGCTGACCACCACGGCCGGGGTGGTGGCATCGGCCGACGCGGCGGTGTGCGGCTGTCTGCTCGCACCGGCGTGCCTGCACCGGGCAGTGGTCCTGACGCTGGCGCCGCTCGCGGAGGAACCGGCTCCTGCAGAGCCGGAGGGCGAGCCGGGCGCTGCGGAGGAGGAAGAAGCCGGGCCTGGAGCGGTTGAGCAGGCGGAGGGTGAACCGAGATCGGCGGAGCAGGCACAGGGTGAACCGAGAGGGGCCTCGGGCTCCGGGACCGTGGAGGGTCCCGGCGAAGACACCCGGGCAGCGTCTCTGACGCCCGAGCAGTCCGCCGCGGCCCGGGCTCTCCACTCCGCCGCGACCGCCGTGCTCGCCGCGGGGGTCTCCGGCTCCGGTGCGGCTCACCGCACCACACTGCTGCACGCCGCGCACTCCGCACGTGTCGCCGGTCTGCACCGGGCCTCGGCCGCGGCGGTCCGTGTCGCACGGCGGCTCGGTGAGGCCACGGCGGAGGACCCGGCGTTCCGTCTGTCCGAACTGACCGCGGAGCTCGCGGGGTTGCTGGACGTGGCGCACCGGCTGGGCTCGGCACCGGACCGGGCCCTCGTCGGGGCCGCGCGCCGCGGCTATGTGGCGCACGGCTCGCTGCGGCTCTACGGCCTGTTCTCCGAGCCGGTGGTCACGGCGTCGGGATACGCGGGCGCGGTGACGTACGCCCTCACCCGGCACGGCGACCTCCACTCCCTCTCGGACGTCGCGCCCGGCGACGCCGACCGGGTACCGCGGGCGGCGGGCTCCTCCCTGCCCGGCGGGGGCGCGCTCACCCTGCGCGAACTGGGCGATCGCGGCGGCGCGATCCTCACCGACGCGACGCTCTCCCCGGACGGCCGGATCGGCGGTGGCGGGACGGTCCGTTCGGTACGGGCGTCGGGCGCGGACTGGTACGAGGAACCGCTCGACGCGCTCTGGAGGCGTCCCCCGGCCGAGCAGATGACCGCCGCGCTGCAGTGGAGCGCCCGACCGGCGGAGGACCGTGCGACCGGAGGTGACCTGCTCTTCCTCACCGGAACGATCACGCGGGAGGGCTTCGCCGTGGACAACGGCCCCACCGTGCGGCTCCTGGCACCGGACGAGCGCGCCGAACTGCCGTACGCCGAGAATGTGCTGCTGCTCGCCGGGGCCCACGGGCTGTGCCTGCGGCTGGTGGGCCGTCCGGCGGCCGACCGGCCGCACGGCATACGCGTCGTGGCAGCGGCCTGGCACGGCGCCGACGGGGAGACGTTCCGCATGGACCTCGGTCTGCGTCGGCTCAACCGGACGCACCTGCCGAAGGCCAGTACGGCGGTACCGGCTCCGGGTCCGGGTCCGGCTCCGGATCCAGGTCCGGCTCCGGGTCCCACACTCCCCACGGAGCTGGACCTGTTGCGGCGGCTGGTGGACCGTGCGGTCGCAGGCGGACGTACCGTCATCGCGGTCGCCGCGGACACCGAACTCCCGTACCGGCTGCGGTCGGTGGGCCTCGTGACGGGGGCCGGCTGCGCACAGGCCATGACCCGGGCCGCAGCCGACCGCCGGCACGACCCTCTCGGCCGCCTTCGCCCGTCCGATCCCGAGGCGTACGCGCATGCCTGGCTCGCAGCGTTCCTGTACGCCTCGGCGGCCACCACGTCCCTGCTGACGGCGGCGTGGACGCCGGAGGCGGTCCACGCCCTGGAGTAAATCCGCGACGGGCCCTGGCCAATAGCGGAACTGCGGCTGTGCAGACGCCGCACGCATACTCCGACGAGCGCGCCCGTCCACCGACGCGGGCGTGCCCGTCCCCGTCCGCGGCGGCGCTCCGCCCGGTCGGCGTTCGAGCGCCGGGCGGGGCCGCCGCGGAT
>NZ_JBEOZU010000190.1:0-4585 GCF_040298185.1 Streptomyces sp. NPDC001634
GGACGTCCTGAGGTGCTGGACCGGCATCTGCACCACCTGCCATCAACCCCTGCCCAGCAAGACACACACGACGGCAAGATCAAGACAGACCTAACAGAGTCCTACTAGATGGTCGATTCCAAGGGGTGTCGGTGACTGTCTGCTGATGTTCCCGCGGTTCGAGTTGGTCAGGCTGGTCCGTAGATGGCACTGTCAGCCTTGCTGATCAGTGCCCAGTACCGGTCGCCGTAAGACCAGTGCCACCACTCGGTGGGGTAGTTGACGAAGCCAGCGTCGCCCATGGCTCGGGCCAGGATGTCGCGATTGCGACGTGCTTGGTCTGATAGCCCCGAGGCGTCCAGCGGACAGTACTTCTCGTCTCCGGTGCGGTGGCCGTTCACAGCACCACCCATGTCCAGCTCGACGCCATCGGCATCAACGAGCGTCAGATCGAGGGCTGCGCCGGCACAGTGTGGCGCCACCTCGACCGGGGAAACGAAGGCACTGGCCTGGCGCCGCAGGTCGACGGGGTCGGTGATGCCGGAGCGGCGTAGGCGGTCCTCGTAGAGGGCAAACCGCCGCGCCTGCTCGGTGCTGCTGCGATGCCCTTCTATGACGAGGAACTTGACGCCGTCGGGCAGCATCTCCGATGCCGAGCACAAACGCTCAAGCACGCCTATCCGGACCCGGCCGTATGCCCCTGCCTCGTCTCGCTCGCGGGGGTCCAGCACAATCACCGGGACCGAGGCGATCTCTGCAAGAGGTTCGCCGCACTCCTGCACCGGGATATCGATCACCTTGGGATCACTCAGCAAGATCATGGATCCTGAGCCTAAACGTCGCGGGCCCGCGACGTATCCCGCCCCACGTGCTGAACCCACCAGCCTCCGACCGTCGGGCCGACAGTTCCAGCCGTCGGGCCTACAGGCCAGGACCTGCCGTCGATCACGGAAAGCGACCGTGAACCGACAACCGCCTGCGGCTCCCCACGCAGAGGCCATGAAGTCCAGCATCGGTGGGTGAAGAAGGAGTTGTAGTCCCTCGCGACCGCACTCTATGTGAAGACCGACGACCTGTTGAAGGCATCACCGCATCTGGCGCCCTGGCGTCCGATGGTCGGGATCGCTCCGCAACTGACCGATGCCGAGCTGGTCACGCTCGCGATGATGCAGGCCGTGCTGGGCTTCACCTCCGAGGCCAAGTGGCTTCGCTACGCCCGCTCCCACCTGCGGCGTCTCTTCCCGTACCTGCCGAAGCAGCCCGGATACAACAAGCGGCTGCGCAAGGCTGCCGACCTGCTGCGGCGGGTGACCCAGCTGCTGGCCACCGACACCTCTGTATGGAGCGACGACGTGTGGATCGTGGACTCCACGCCGGTGGAGTGCGGACGCTCCCGCGAGACCGTCAAACGCTCCGACCTGGCCGGATGGGCCGAGTACGGGTACTGCGCCAGCCACAGCCGCTTCTTCTGGGGCCTGCGCCTGCACCTGGTGTGCACCCTGCAGGGCCTGCCGATCGCCTTCGCCCTGACCGGGGCCAAGGCCGACGAACGCGAGACCCTGCTGGACCTGCTCGCCGCCGAACCGCACCTCGTCGCCGCCCGGCCCGGACAGACGCTGATCGGCGACAAGAACTACTTCGGCCGCGACTTCGAGCACCAGATGGCCGAGCAGAACATCCGGCTGCTGCCGCCAGCCCGCAGGGGTGAGTCGGAACGGCCCGGCGCCCCGCTCTTCAAACCGTTGCGGCAGGTCATCGAGTCGGTCAACGAGACCTACAAGGGCCAGCTCAACCTCGAACAGCACCGAGGCCGCACACCGCCCGGCGTGATCGCCCGCGTCATGCAGCGCATCCTCGCGCCGACCGCCGCGATCTGGCACAACGACCACACCGGCCAGCCCGTCCTGCGCTCACTGACCGCCTACGACCACTAACCCCTTGGAATAGATCATCTAGAGAGCGGGCGATGCCCCAGCGCTCGGCCAGTGACATCGCCTGGCCCGAGGGCAGCGCGCGCAGTCTCCTGGCAGCCATGCTGACCAACTCAACGGCATCCTGTGGCGTGGTTTCGGTGACGTGCTCGACGAACCGCCCGAACACTCGGACGCCTACGTGGCGGGCCCTGCCCGCGGATTACCCGTGGTGGACGCCCGAGACCTGCCTCTACTCGTCATCGTCGCCCCGGCCGGTCTGCACGAATTCGCCGTCACGACGGTAGCTCTCTTCCAGCTGCGGATGTCGACCGGGCGTGTCATGTGATCCGAGGCCGTGACCGCACGTTCCGCACGTGCTCTTCGCTTCGCCCGCACCCGCTCGATCTCGCTTCCTGACAGCGGCCGGCAGGATTTCCCCCGGACGGCCCGTTTCGAAGGTGGGTGTCAGTGTCGGCATACGGCTTCGGTCGTCGGCCTCGGGGGCGGCGGTCCGGCGTGATCGCTGCTTACCTGCGATCAGGGTCAGCGGCTGCCGGCTCGGGCCAGCGCGTCCTCGGCCTGGGCGGCCAGGGTGCCGACCAGATCGGCCGCGGACGGCAGGTCGTTGATGAGGTCGATGGCCTCGCTGGCCCACTGCGGCAGCGCGGGGATCTCGCCTCGTGCCAAGGCGTCTTGGTACGCCCTCTGGGCATGAAGGGCAGCTGCGAGTTCGTCCTCCCGGCCCCGCCATTCATCCAGGAAGGGGTGGCCAAGGGTACGCGCGGTGTACTGCGCCGGCCACCGCGAGCCGCGGGCGATGTCCAGCACCCTGTTGCGCTCGGTGTCCTCTCCGCATCCCTCAACGATCGCCTTCGCGGTCGCGGCGGCGACCAGGGCCTCGGTCGTGGCTTGGAAGCGTGTGCCGAGCAGTGCTCCAGCAGCCCCCAGCGCCAGGGCCGCAGCCACGCCACGGCCGTCGGCGATCCCTCCGGCTGCCAAGACCGGCACTGGCGCCGCCAGGTCCACCACGACGGGCACGAACGGCAGCGTGGACCGCCCGTGCCGGGCGCCATGCCCACCGGCTTCGGTGCCCTGCGCCACGATCACATCGGCGCCCAGATCCACCGCCCTGCGGGCTTCCTCCAGGTCAGTGACCTGAATGATCAGCGCCGCGCCCGCGCTGCGGATGCGCTCCACGAACGGACTGGGGTCGCCGAAGGACAACATCACCGCCGTCGGGTTGTGCTCCAGAGCCCGCGCGACTGCGTCGTCGTCAATCGCCCATGTCTGAAAGCCGATGCCCCAAGGTTTCCCTGCGCATTCGTCCGCCAGGACAGGCAGTTCGCGTGCCAGCCAGTCCTGATCTCCGTTCCCGCTGCCCAGCAGTCCGAGGCCGCCGCCGCGCGAGACCGCTCCCGTCAGGGCGCCACCGGCCGACCCGCCCATCGGGGCCAGGGCAATCGGATGCTCCACATCGAACAGTTTCGTAAACGCCGTCGACAACCCCATAACCGCAATCCTCATCCACCCGGCACGCCGGTCGCAGCGAAATCAACAGACTTTCGGGGTGGCAACAGCTGGATGCATGCCAGGCGCACCATCCGAGGGACCCAGCTCGGTAGACGAGGGCGCTGAAGCGCGGGCCGGGACTGGACTGGGCCGGATGTGGGGTGTGGGCGCCGAAGACGGTCGTACCGAGCGCGGTGAACGCCGGGAGCAACAATGCGGCGAGCCAAGGACGGCAGCCGTGACAAACGGTGGCGTCGAGCAGCAGGCCCCAGAGGCGCCCGGCCGGGTGCAGGGTGCGGCGGCGGCGCTGCTTGGCCGACAGCGCCCGGCGCGCGTCGTCGTCGTGGCCGGCCCTTCGGTACCAGCTCGCCAACTGCTCGAACAGCTGCGGGCTGTAGCCGGGGCTGCGTCGTATCCACACTACGCGGCGGGCCACGGAGTCCCGCCGCTCACCCGCCTCTTCCACCTTGATGGAGCCGTAGACGAAGCCTTCCAACTCCACCACGTCCGGCCAACTGTGCCGATTCTCGTGGAGGTACGACACCTGCGCGCCCCGCAGATCGACCGGGCTGGACGGGGGCCGGGGCAAGGGTGAGGTCGAAGTCGACGGCCGGCATCAGCATGCCGACCAGGGCCGGGCCGCTGCCGTCGGGCGGCCCATACAGGACGGCTCCTTCGAAGGTCAGGTTGTCCGAGACCCGAAGGCCCCGCATCCGTACGGTCCCGTGCGCGGTGAATCCCTCGGAGAAGTCGAGCGTCGCGGTCGCGGCGTTGTCCAGGGCGAGGGCAATCCCGCGGCGGCCGGGCGCTCCAGGCGCGCGTCGTCCATGAAAGGCCCGTCCGGCAACTGCGCCCCCATCAGCCGGACTTCACCGCTGCCGCGACGAATCCGTCCCGACACCGAACCAAAGGCCGTTACCGAGAGACGACGATGGCCGGCGACGGTCGGACCGTCGATCACGGACCGGGTGCCGGCCGTCACGAGGTGCCGTCACCGCCCACGCTGTGGCTTGCGCCAGGTCTTTATCTCAGTCGCCGGAAGACACTCGGCGAAACGGTTGTCGGGCGACGCCGCCTGCAAGAGAGCCCTAACCTCGCGCTTTCACACGGCGGGGCGTCCAGTGGGTGATCAGAAACGCGAAGAGTGCTCCTGACCTGCAACGATGGGACTTGTCTAGGGTCCA
>NZ_JBEOZU010000191.1:0-4518 GCF_040298185.1 Streptomyces sp. NPDC001634
CCCCCATCAACTGGCACCCCACCTTCGACGCCACCACCCCCCACCACGTCGACCTGCCCACCTACCCCTTCCAGCGCACCCGCTACTGGCTGGAGCGCACCGGTTCGGCCGGTGACCTGGGAACGGCGGGGCTCGACGACGCACGGCATCCGTTGCTCGGTGCGGTGGTCGAACTCCCCGACGACGGAGGGGTGCTGGTCACCGGTCGGCTCTCCTTGAAGTCGCATCCATGGCTTGCCGACCACGCCGTGTCCGGGACCGTACTGGTGCCTGGGACCGGGCTGGTCGAGATGGCCGTGCACGCGGGCGACCAGGTGGGCGCGGGCGTCCTGGAGGAGCTGGTCGTCGAGGCGCCGCTGGTGCTGCCGGCTTCGGGCGCGGTCCGCGTCCGGGTGACCGCGGGCCCCGTCGACGGCCTTGGCCGGCGCCCCGTCACGGTGCACTCGCGCGGCGAGGACTCCTCGGTGTGGACGCGGCACGCATCCGGGTTCCTCACGGCTGAGGCCGCCGACTCCGGCACGGAGGCGTACGACTTCGGGGTCTGGCCGCCCAAGGACGCCGAGGCGCTGTCCGTCGCCGACTTCTACGATCTGCGGTTCGTCGCCGGGTACGAATACGGGCCCGCGTTCCAGGGTCTGCGGAAGGTGTGGCGGCGCGGTGAGGAGCTGTTCGCCGAGGTGGCGCTCGGTGAGGAGGCGGTCGGCGACGCGGGGGCGTTCGGGTTGCACCCGGCGCTGCTGGACGCGGCGCTGCATGCGGCCGCGTTCACGGACAAGCCGCAGGGCGAGCGCACGCTGCTGCCCTTCGCGTGGAACGGGGTCGCCCTGCACGCTGCGGGCGCCACCGCTCTCCGCGTACGGATCGCACCGAAGGGCACGGACGCGGTGTCCGT
The DNA here is from genome assembly GCF_040298185.1 of Streptomyces sp. NPDC001634. Taxonomy (NCBI): domain Bacteria; kingdom Bacillati; phylum Actinomycetota; class Actinomycetes; order Kitasatosporales; family Streptomycetaceae; genus Streptomyces; species Streptomyces sp. NPDC001634. The sequence goes on from NZ_JBEOZU010000191.1 coordinate 893, forward strand.
GCAGGCGGCCGACGCGACCGGGGCACCGGTGGCGACGGTCGGCTCGCTGGCCTTCCGAGCCGTCGATGCGACCCGATTGGCGGCCGACAGCGGTGTGCTGCGGGACGCGCTGTTCCGGGTGGAGTGGCAGGAGGTGCCCACCCCGCAGGAGCAGACCGGCACCGACTGGCCCGTCCTCGACCTCACCACACACACCGACGACGACATACGAACCCTCACCGGCCACGCACTCAAAACCGTCCAGGCACACCTGACCAGCCCACCCGACGACACCCGCCTGGTCGTCCTCACCCGCAACGCCACCCACAACCCGGCCCAGGCAGCCGTCTGGGGCCTCCTGCGCACCGCACAGAACGAACACCCCGACCGCATCACCCTCATCGACACCGACGACAACACCAGCCACCTCCTACCCGCCGCCCTCACCACAGGCGAACCCCAACTCGCCCTCACCAACGGCCGCATCCACATACCCCGCCTCACCCGCGCCCAAATCCCCGACACCCCCACCCCCCTCGACCCCAACGGCACCGTCCTGATCACCGGCGGCACCGGCACCCTCGGCACCCTCGCCGCACACCACCTCGTCACCCACCACCACATCCGCCACCTCCTCCTGCTCAGCCGCCGCGGACCCGGCGCACCCGGCGCACAGGAACTCCAGGAGCGGCTGACCTCCCTCGGCGCCCACGTCACCATCACCGCCGCCGACACCGCCGACCACGGCCAACTTGCCGACGCCCTCGCCGGAATCGACCCGGCCCACCCCCTCACCGCCGTCATCCACACCGCCGGAGTCCTGAGCGACGCCATGTTCGCCGCGCAGACGCCCGAGCACCTGGACACGGTGCTCGCGCCGAAGACGGACTCCGCCCGCGTCCTGCACGAGTTGACGAAGGACCACGACCTGGCCGCCTTCGTCCTCTACTCCTCCGCCGCCGGCACCCTCGGCAACCCCGGACAGGCCAACTACGCCGCCGCCAACGCCGCACTCGACGCCTACGCCCACCACCTCCGCACCCAAGGAACCCCCGCCGTCTCCCTCGCCTGGGGGCTGTGGGCGGACGCGAGCGGAATGACCGGGCATCTGGACAGCGGCGACCAGTACCGGATGAGCCGGCAGGGCGCCCTCGGTCTGACCCGCGAGGAGGGCATGGCGCTGCTCGACGCCGGGCTCAGGTCGCCCGAAGCGGCCCTGGTGACGAGCAAGATGAACTTCCCGGCGCTGCGCGCGGCCGCCGCCGAAGGCCAACTCCCCTCGATCATGAAGAAGTTGGTGAGTACGCCGCGCAAGGCGGCACACGGCGCGGCCGCCTCGGAGGAGTCCCTCGCCGAGCGGCTGGCCGCCCTGCCCGAGGCGGACCGGCGGCGACAGCTCCTGGAGCTGGTGCGCGGGCACGCCTCCACTGTGCTCGGCGGCGCGCCTGTCCGGCCCGAACAGCCCTTCAAGGAAGTCGGGTTCGACTCTCTGACCGCCGTGGAGCTGCGCAACCGCCTCGCCACCGCGACCGGCGTACGGCTGCCCGCGACGCTCGTCTTCGACTACCCGTCCCCGGCCGTGCTCGCCCGCCATCTGCTGGCCGAGCTGTTGCCCGAGGCGGACACGGCGGACGAGGAGACCCCCCGTGAGCCCGCCCCGGTTGCGGCGGCCGCGGCGGAAGAGGAGTTGCACCGCATCGCCGCCATGGACGCCGACGACCTCGTGGCCCGTGCCCTGGGCGCCCTCGGTAACTGATCAGTCAACTGCCGCAATACATGGAGGACTCGATGGGTACGACGCCCAGCGACAAGATCGTCGAGGCGCTGCGCGCTTCGCTGATGGAGAACGAACGCCTCAAGCAGGAGAACCAGCGCATCGTCGCCGCGTCCCGCGAGCCGATCGCGATCGTCGGCATGGCCTGCCGGCTGCCGGGCGGAGTGCGCACGCCGGACGAGCTGTGGCGGCTCGTCGACGAGGGCCGTGACGCGGTCTCCGGCTTCCCCGAGGACCGCGGCTGGGACCTGGAGCGCCTCTTCGACCCCGACCCCGAACGCTCCGGTACCTCGTATGTGAGCGAAGGCGGGTTCCTGCACGAGGCGGGCGAGTTCGACGCGGCCTTCTTCGGGATCTCACCGCGTGAAGCCCTCGCCATGGACCCGCAGCAGCGGCTGCTGCTGGAGACCTCCTGGGAGGCGTTCGAGCGGGCGGGGATCGACCCGACGGCGCTGGCGGGCAGCCGGGTCGGGGTCTATTCGGGCGTGATGTACCACGACTACGCGCCCGGCCTGGAGTTCTCCCCGAAGGGCCTGGAGGGGTTCCTGGGCACCGGGAACTCCGGCAGCGTGGCCTCGGGGCGTGTCTCGTACACGCTCGGCCTCGAAGGACCGGCGATCACCGTGGACACTGCGTGCTCGTCCTCGCTGGTCGCCCTGCACCTGGGGGTCCAGGCCCTGCGGGGCGGGGAGATCGACATGGCGCTCGCCGGCGGCGCCGCCGTGATGGGTACGCCGGGCGTGTTCGTGGAGTTCTCCACGCAGCGGGGGCTGTCGGAGGACGGGCGCTGCAAGGCGTTCGCGGAGGCCGCCGACGGCACCGGCTGGGCCGAGGGCGTCGGCGTGCTCGCCCTGGAGCGGCTGTCGGATGCGGAGCGTCTGGGCCACCCGGTCCTGGCGGTCGTACGGGGCTCCGCGGTCAACCAGGACGGCGCCTCCAACGGTCTCACCGCCCCCAACGGCCCCTCCCAGCAGCGCGTCATCCGCGCCGCCCTCGCCAACGCGGGCCTCACCCCGGACGCCGTGGACACGGTCGAGGCCCATGGCACCGGTACCACGCTGGGCGACCCGATCGAGGCGCAGGCCCTCCTGGCCACCTATGGTAAGAACCGTGGTTACCCCCTGTGGCTCGGCTCGCTGAAGTCCAACATCGGCCACGCCCAGTCGGCCGCCGGAGTCGCCGGGATCATCAAGATGGTGCAGGCGATCCGCCACGGGATCCTGCCGAAAACCCTGCATGTCGACGAGCCGTCCACCAAGGTCGACTGGACATCCGGTTCGGTCGAGCTTCTCACCGAGCGACGTGAGTGGCCGAGGACGGGCCGCCCGCGCCGGGCCGCCGTGTCCTCCTTCGGCGTCAGCGGCACCAACGCACACGTCATCATCGAACAGGCCCCGGAACGGCCGGAGCCGGTGCCCGAGCCCCGGCCCGCCGTCGTCCCCTGGCTCGTCTCCGCCAAGACGCAGCCCGCCCTGCGCGCCCAGGCCGACCGGCTGCTCACCGCCACCGGACACCTCGATCCTGCGGCCGTCGCGCGCGGCCTCGCCTTCCACCGCGCCCGCCTCGACCGCCGTGCCGTCGTCCTCGGGGCGACTCCCGAGGAGCTGTCGGTCGGCCTGAAGGCCCTCGCGGAAGGCACTTCGGCCCCGAACCTGATCACCGGTACAGCGGACGTGGACGGCAAGACCGTCTTCGTCTTCCCCGGACAAGGACACCAATGGGCCGGGATGGGAGCCCAACTCCTCGAAAAGGAATGGGTTTTCGCACAGGCCCTCACGGACTGCGCGAAGGCCCTGTCCCCCTACGTCGACTGGAACCTGCTCGACGTCATCCGCCAGACCCACAACGCCCCAAACTTCGACCGCGTCGACGT
>NZ_JBEOZU010000192.1:0-4069 GCF_040298185.1 Streptomyces sp. NPDC001634
CAACGTGCCTGCCACGCCTGTAGTCGTTCTGCCCATCCATGAGACCAATCGTAGTCAGGCCTTGTAGGATCTTGGGTGTGCAGCTCCGCTACAACCTCACCTGTGCGGCTGACCCGGTCGAGGCTGGTAAGCACAGCGACGATGCTCGGCCCGGAAACATGGACGGTGACGAAGCCGTCCCGCTCCTCGACGACGCCGGGCACGTGGAAGTGCCGGTCCCCGGCAGCGTGTTCGACGAGGAACGCCCAGGTGTCGCGGTGCATTTGTAGTTCGGCGGCGGAGATGCCGGCTGCGCCTTTGAGGAGTTTCGACGGGTCCCTGCCGTCTGGCTGGGCGCCGGGAGTCGGGGTCGGCGCCGACTGCTCGGGTCGGCTGGCCGCGGTGTTGCCCATGCTGTTCTTTGATTGCGGCGATTTCGTGACGGATGTCGGCGAGCGGGTCGCCGACCACCCTGCGGATCTCCGTAAGTCCGGTGGCGATCGCTGCGGTGGTGTCCTGCCGGTACTGGTCGATGGCGTGCTGCTGGCCTGCCACTTGCTGGCGTAGCTCGCTGAGCTCTCGCAGGATCTGGTGCAGGAGGTCGCTGTTGTCCTGGTCCTTGCCGAAGATGCCCAAGTTGCCCCCCTTGGTCGTCAGCTGACCTTGGTCAGGTTGAGGGTGGGACGACTTATCGACAAGGACGCGATCCGGACACGCATGGCGCCCCGCCCGGAGGGGTCCGATGCGGGGGCGTCGTCATTCCTGTCGTGTTTCGGCGAGCCACTGGTCGACAAGTGCGTGCGCAGCCTGCGGGTCGGGTGCGAGATCCGCGAGCTGCCGCAGCCCCGCTTCGTCAACGGCCAGCCAGCTGCCGTGCCGGTCGGTCACGGTGGTGGTGTCGATGCCGTGGCGGGCGAGGAAGGCTTTTCGGTCGGCGTCGTTCATACGGTGATCGTGCCCGTGGGGCGCCGGGGTAGCTGGCCCGTTGGGGTGATCATTGCAGGGTTGGCGTCATCCGAGGTAGGTCACCTGCAGCACGGTGATCGTCTTGAGCGTGTCCCCGATGAGCAGGACCGCGAACGCCTGCCCGGTGATCAGCATCCGCACGACGCCGTCATCCTCCCCGTAGGGCTGGGTGGCGGCGATGGGGTCGCGGCAGGCGTCGGCGAGTGCGAGGGTGAGGGCTTCGCTGGCGGCTGACGGCATCGCTTCGTGGACGGCTTCGGCGGCCGGGTCGTACTTCAGTCGGTAGATCACGCAAGTTCCACGGGCAGGATTGATCGACAGCTCTCCGCGACAGTGGTAGGCGGCGTGACTCTTCCCTCGTCCGGAAGAGTAGCGGAGCGGTGACCGTGCGTGGTCCGGTTTCGGGTTACGCTGCCCCGCGGACGCGGATGCGTGCCGCGTCGGCGAGGACGCGGTCGGTGACGTCGATCCACTCCCCGGGCGGCTCCTCGCCCCGCGCTTCGGCCGCAGCGATCTCCCGCCCGCGCTGAACCGCGGCGAGGGTGTCCTTGGCGATGCGTTCCCAGCGGGCGAAGACGGCGAGCAGCTCATGGGCCGGCGCCCGGTTGATCTCGGCGAGGAAGCGCTGGGCCAGCACCGGGTTCCCGAGGGCGTCACGGATGGACTCGATCGTCCAGGTCAGCTCGCCCATCCCGGCCTCCCAAACTTTAGCGAGATAAATTTCAGCCTAGCCGATCCGGCTTCCCAGTTGGCGAATCCCATCCGAGAATCCCAGCCCGGGGTGTCCAGTCCGGGAATGTGGCGGCAGTACGGTGAGCGTCGCTGCGGTCGCAGGGGGAGTGCGAGATGCGCTTCTACAGCAACGGAAACTGGAGCGTCGGGCCCGTCGGCGCGATCATCCTCACCATGTTGTGGCTTGCCGCGTGGCCTGTGTGGCTCGTGGTCGGCGCCTACAAGACCGACGTACGGCTAGGGCATGTCGCCGTCGTAGTCGTCGCCGTACTCCTCATCGCCGCAGCGATCGTGGGCGGTAGCTGCGACGGTGGCCATGTCGGCGCGTCAGTGCCACCGGTGCGAGTGCCTCCCTCTGCCGGCGCGAGAGGGGGCACTCGGGTGTCAACTCGGGCGCTGGTCTTCCGTTCCGGATGGTGCGGGCGTACGGTCCTGGTATCCCGCGAGGAGCGCCCTTGGAGGCGCGAGGCCCGCCGTTTTCCACCGACGGCGGGTCGCGGCATGTCTGGAGCGGACGAGCACGCCTGTGCCAGGTATGTCATGTGGGAGACGGTGCCGGGAAACACCCAAACAACTAGCCCGCCAAGCAATCTGATGACACCGGTTCAGGGCGGACTTGGCACCATCGGCCGTGTGGGCCCAGCACAAATCCTGGCAGATGCTGCGCTCCTATCACATGGAAGGGTTTTGCGCTGTCAAGGATTCGTTGGGTCCCTTTTCGATCCCCACTCGTCCAGTCCAAATCCAAGTGGAACCTGCAATCACAGTTGTCGGTATGCGCGACAACTAGGAAAATTTCTGGTTCGGTGGAGGAGATTTGATACGGGAAGTTGATGGCATGGCTGCCGTCCTCGCCGGCGCGCGCCGCCACGGTCAGTTTCGGGTTGTCCAGATCCACGTCGAAGTATCGGGCTGTCATCCCTCCGCATGCGTTACCAAGGTTGTACGAGAAGCCTCGTGGTGCCGTACGTGAGTCCACGCCGACTCGGAGAGCGTGGAGAACAACGCTCTCCGTGGTTCGCCCTTGCAGAGTAAGGCGGATGATCACCGAGTCGGCGTCGACCCCTCCCTGACGCGTTGCCCACGCAGACCAGTCATCGCTTGGTGAAGGAGTTGGGGCCGTCTTACTCGGAATGACCGCGTAATTGTGGCACGGGGCATCTTCCGGGGAGTCTACTTGCGTGGTCCAGGTGAAAGGAGTCTTCTCTCCTCTAATCGCTTTACCGGCGCCTCTGAGTGCGTCGACGATGAAAGGGCTGACGCTTGCCACAACGATGCCTGTGATTAGGCCCGTGAGGCCTTTCCAGTGGCGCCGCCACCACTTCTTTCGTTTCTTCTTTGGTGTGTGGGTATGCGAGGGCTTCCTTGAGGGGTGGGGGCTGGGCATGCGTCTCCTGTTGGTTGGCGTGCGTCTCCCCTGGTTGTTTCCCGTTTTGGTGATCTGTGAGCGGAGTTCACCCGCGTGCTGGGGTCTGGTTGGCGTGGTCGCCGGTACAGGGGGCGGAACGAGGCATGTCCGGAACGCACGAGCACCCCTCTGTCGGCGCGAGAGGGGCGTTGTGTTTTCGGAGGCTTCTACTCCGCTGTGGCCTTGGCGTCGGCGGTCTGTTCGCTGGGCGGGTCACCCGGCTTGGCATCGCGGGCAGCCTGCCGCTCCGGACGCTTGGCTCGGGTGCCATTACCGGGGCTGTCCTGTGCCGCCCAGTCGGGTTCGGGCCCGGGATCCTTCGCGGGGAACCCTTGTCACCTTGAGGCCGACGGCCCGGCCGCGAGTGTGTTGCCCGGTGTCGCACGTCAACAGCCGTACCTCGCGGGCAGCCAGAGACTGGATGGCCACCGCCCGGTCGATGATCTCGTCGTCGACGACAGGCAAGCGCACGTGCCCGCCGCGCACCTCGGCAGCCGGACCACGGAACGCGTCCCAGCCGACGGTCAGACGATCATCACGCCCGTTACCCCCGACCAGCGCGAGTGGTGCACTCATCCATCACACCCGCCCCGTGACCAGCGACTTCAGGGTGAAATGGACTCATTGAAGTCGGACCGATAACGGACGCTCTAGCCAGTCACGCCGGGCTTCGTCCAGCTCGGCTGCCACGATGCGGACTTGCTGTGGAGAATAGCTCCGCACCGGCCGAACGAGGTGAGGGCGCGCCTCGTGTCAGTTGTCCTGGGCCCGCCTTGATCATCTGACGTCGCGCGTCTGCGTGAACCGCCTCGGTGCTCGCTCTCGCCCTTTGCGTCGCCGCTCGCGCGGGCCCTCACGGTGCGGTCGGGCGAGCGCGCGGTTGCAGGCGCTAGTAGGGCTTGGTCAGGTTCGTATTGGGGTGGGTATGTCTCGGTGGCAGGTGGGGCAGGTGCCGGCCCAGAGGGTGAGGAGTGTCTGCAGCTC
>NZ_JBEOZU010000193.1:0-3765 GCF_040298185.1 Streptomyces sp. NPDC001634
CCGCGTCGGCGGCCGACGTCGGCCTCGTCGCCGCAGCGGGAGCAGGTTCGGCGGTAGCGCGCCCGGCGGCCGCGTCCGCATCAGGTGCCCCCAGCGGGCTCATCGTGAGCAGCAGCGACGACGGCATCTCCACCGTCGCCGTGACACCACCGCCGGGTGTGCGGGACAGTACGACCTCGACCTCCCACCGGCGCGCCAGCGTGCCGACCACGAACAGGCCCAGCACCTTCGTCGGTACGAGGTCCAGGCGCTCGCGACGGATCAGCCGGGCGTTCTCCTCGGCGAGGCGCTCGGCGCTCATGCCCAGGCCGTGGTCGGCGACCTCGATCACCGCACCCTCGCCGCCCATGCGTACGGTCACCTCGACGGGGCTGCCCGCGGGCGAGAACGAGACGGCGTTCTCCAGGAGTTCGGCGACCATCAGCGTCAGGTCGCCGATGATGTCGGGCTCCACCATGACCTCGGTCTCGGCGCTCAGCCGCACCCGCTGGAAGCCTTCGATCTGGCCGAGCGCGGCACGTACCACATTGGTGAGCGCGGTGGGACCGGCGTCCAGGACCGTCTCGCGGATACCGGCGAGCAGCATCAGGCTGTCCGCGTTGCGCCGCAGTCGTACGGCAATGTGGTCGATGGAGTAGAGACGTTCGAGGAGCGCGGGGTCGGTCTCGCCACGCTCCACCGCGTCGATCAGCGCCAGCTGGCGGGTGGTCAGATTGCTCACCCGGCGTCCGACGTTGCCGAACATCTCGGCGACGTTGCGGCGGCTGAGCACCTGGCGCTCCAGCAGTGCGGCGGCGGTGGTCTGCACTTGGTTGAAGGCGTCGGCGAGTTCACCGATCTCGTCGCGTGCGGTGACCGGCACCTCGCTCAGCCGCGGCGGCCCGGCGTCCTCGGCGTCGTCGTCGGCCACCCGGGCCAGCTCGCGCCCGGCGACCTCGGCGACCTGCTGGGCGGCGCCGGTGAGGGCCTGCACCGGGCGGACCACCGAGCGGCGTACCAGGACGGAGAAGGCGATCCAGACGGCGAAGCCGATCAACGCGGAGTACAGCAGCAGACCCGCCCGCCACTGGGCGCTGTTGGAGGCGTCGTCGGCCCGGTCGGCGATCTGGTCGATGAGCGAGGAGGTGATCCGCAGCCGGATCTCGGCCTGCTCGGTGTAGGCGGGGTAGTCGCTCAGGGCGTCCGCGAACGCCCGGCGGATCTCGGCCGGGGAGTTCGCCTGCAGCCCGCTGGGGTCGACCTGGAGTTCGGCGTAGGCCTGGCCGATGTCCCGTTGCGGGGTGCTGTGCTCGATTCCGGAGAGCTGCTCCGTCTGCGTCTCGGTGGCGAACCGGGAGAACCGGTCGGCCTGGTAGGCGTACTGCTCGAAGGAGCCGACCGCGCCCGTGAACTCGATGAGCGCGTTGGTGTCACCGGTCGTCGCCGAGAACACGCCGGTCTCGAAGGCGCCGTGGGCGGCGTCGGCACGCAGCAGGGAGTCCAGCATATTGCCGGTGAAGGTGGCCGCGAGCGCCTCGTTGCGGTCGAGTCCGAGGCCGTCGATCAGGCCCTTCGAGGCGTTGGTGTAGGCCGGGTCGATGTTGTCGGCGGGCAGATACCCCTGCCCGACGGTCTCGCGCAGGCTGGTCAGGCCCTCGATCTCCTTGAGTGCCTGCGCCTCGGTGTCGGGCAGCCGGTCGCCGAAGGTGCTGCGCACCTTCTCGACCTGGGCGTCAACCGCGGCCTGCGCCTTGTGGTAGGCGTCGAGCGAGGTCTTCGCGCTGCCGGCCTTGGCCTCGTACTGCACGGAGAGCAGGATGGCCTGCTGGTGCTCGGTCTGCACCCGGTCCACCAGCCGCGCGACCTGGGTGCTGTCACGAACGAGCCGGGCCGCGGACTCGGCGCTGTCCGACTCCTGCACCAGGCCTGTGATGAGGTAGGCGAGCAGCACCGCGACCACGGCGAGCGGTACGCCGACGAGGAGGTTGAGCTTGCGCCTGAACGGCCAGCGGTCGGCGAAGCCGCGTATGCCACCCCGGGCCGGCGGTGACGGCGCCGGCCCGGCCGGCGCGTCCACCTCGTTCGTGGACACCAAGTCTCCTTCGGGGGCGTCTCAGGGCGCGCGAAGATTTCACGTGACCGTAATAGATCGACCGGGCTCGCAAGCGGAACCGACCGAGGTCGGAGCAGAACGGTACAAGCAGGCCTGGACACCGTTGTCGGCCCACACTGCAGCCCGTCGCCAACTTCCCGGAGACTACCGCCCTTCAGGGGGCAAATCCGGTCGCCCTACGTCAAGAATCCATTACAAAGAGCACGTGGTTCCGTCTCTGTCCATGCGTTACTTCTTCACAACCGGACGTTCACAACTGGCCACGCACCGAGGCCAATCGGTGACCCGAATGCACTTGACTGACCTAGAACGAGCTGGATTGGATCAGTGAAGTGCGGTGCCCGCACCCCGCACAGCCATGCCATGCCCTGCCCCACCCCCGAGCCCGGAACGGCAATCGTGACTTCTACCGCGAACACCAGCACGTCCAGCAGGAGACTCCCCGGCGCGGCCGCCGTCGCGCTTGCCGCCACGGCCGCGCTGCTCGCGGGGTGTTCCTCGTCCTCCGACAACAAGTCCGACAACCCGCTCTCCAACGACAAGGCGAGCGGCGGCACGGTGGTCGTCGGCTCGAACAACTTCGCCGAGAGCATCCTGATCGCCGACATCTACGGCGAGGCCCTCAGGGCCAAAGGCGTCAAGGTCACCTACAAGCCCAACATCGGCAGCCGCGAGACCACTTACGGTCTGCTGAAGAACGGCTCCATCACGGTCCTGCCCGAGTACAACGGCGCACTGCTGGCCTACCTGGACAAGAACGCCGCCCCGAAGACGGTCGCCGCCACGACGGCCGCCATCAACGCCAAGCTCGACTCCAAGCTCACGCTGCTGGACCCGGCGCCCGCGCAGGACAAGGACTCCGTCACCCTCAACGCGGACACGGCCAAGAAGTACAACCTCACCGACAAGTCCGGCATCGCGGACCTCAAGGACGTCGCCAAGGACCTGGTCATCGGCGGCTCGCCCGAGTTCCAGACGAGGCAGCAGGGCCTGTTGGGCCTGAAGTCCGTGTACGGGCTGGAGTTCAAGTCCTTCAAGGCGCTCGACGCGGGCGGCCCGCTGACCGAGGCGGCGCTGAAGAAGAACACCGTGCAGGCCGCGGACATCTTCACCACGGACCCGACCATCTCCAAGGAGAAGTTCGTGGTCCTGCAGGACCCGAAGAACCTCTTCGGGTTCGAGAACGTGCAGCCGCTGGTCTACAAGTCGGGGCTGCCCCAGAAGGGCGTCGACGCGCTCAACGCGGTCTCGGCCAAGCTCGACACGGCGGCGCTGCTGGACCTGGACACCCAGGTGCAGCTCGACAACAAGGACCCGCTCGACGTCGCCAAGGCCTGGCTGAAGTCGGCCGGCCTGGACTGACACCGGGTCCGTGGACACCGCCGCGGACGGACCGACGCGGGTGCCCCCGCCCTCCGGGGCCACGGGCGCCCGTGTCGTCCTCGACGGCACCGGCCTCCGCATCGGCGGAGTGGTCCGCCTGGCCGACGGCCGGGCCGTGCCCGACGTGTCCCCTCAGGCACTCGACCGGGCCCGGCGCAGCCGGCGCACGGCCGAGCGGCTCGCCGCCACGGGCCGGCTGTACGGGCGCGGCACCGGCGTCGGCGCGCACCGCTCGGTGGCGGTCGCGGCGCAGGACGCCGCCGGCCACGGGCTGCGGCTGCTGCGCAGCC
>NZ_JBEOZU010000194.1:0-3750 GCF_040298185.1 Streptomyces sp. NPDC001634
TACCCCACCGGCGTGTACACGCTGCCCAAGCACCTGGACGAGAAGGTCGCCCGCCTCCACCTGGACGCACTCGGCGTGAAGCTCACCACGCTGCGTCCCGAGCAGGCCGCGTACATCGGCGTCGAGGTCGAAGGTCCGTACAAGCCCGACCACTACCGCTACTGATCAGGTACGGCGCCCGGGTCCGCGTACGCCGTCGGCTGTCGGCGTACGCGCGCCCGTCACGCCCCACGTCGTGAGCACGTCCGTGCACTGACGCGCTCCTCAGCAGCAGGTTCCGAGGCAGGCCCCCGCACCCCCGTGCCGGGGGCCTGCCCCATGGGCCGGGCCAGGCAGACTGGCCCGACCAGCCCGTCACGACCCAGGACCCCCATGCCTCGCGGCCGATATTCGCTTCACGATCCGCACGACCACACCCTCCTCGCCGAAGAACACTTCCAGTGCGCGCCCGGCCCCTCCGGCTGGCGCTACGTCTCCCAACTGACCACCCCCTCCGGCGACCACGCCGGTTCGGTCGACCTCGCCCTCGACGAACTCGGCCGCCCCATCCGCCTCGAACTCCATGCCGCGGGCTGGCAGGTGCGGGGCGCCGCCCTCGACGGCGTCACCTGGGTCCGTACCGACCCCACCGGCACCCATGCCACCGAAGGCAATGTCCGCGCCCACGCCTTCACCGGCACATCCCCCGCGTTCCTCATCGCCACCGCCCGGCTGCTGCGCCTCACCCCCTCCTCTCCAGCGACGCGCGTGCGCCTCGTCGCCTTTACGGATCCGGTCCTCGCCCCCCGCACCGTGGACCAGTCCTGGGCCCTGATCGAAAGAGAAGCACACGCCACTGACAACGCCCCCCTGATCGTGGACGAGTACCAGGTCACAGCCCTGGACACAGGGGAGCAGCACACCGTCCACATCTCCGGCGACGTCGTGCTGGCGGCGCCCGGCATCGAGCTGGAGCATCTCGAGTCGCCGCCGTCGGTCTTCACATGAAAAGGCGGCGCGGGGCGCGGTAGGCGGGGCCGGGGTCTGCGTACGACTTACGACGGAGCAAGCCGTCGTATACAGGCCCCGTGGTGTGCAGGCCGACGAGCCCCGCGGGGAACCGCGGTGGCCGACCTGTCGGCCGAGGCAGGGGAGTGTGATCGGCGGACACCCCCGATGAGGGGCGTGGCTGGCTACACGGGCCGAGCTACGCGGGCGGCACGAACCCCGTGGCGGGCCGGTCCGACGGTGTGGCCTGCGACGGCGCGGGATTCGGCGCCGTGGTCTGCGGTGCCGCAGGCTGTCGGCCCTGCGGTTCTACCGGCACCGGCGCCTGCGGCGGTGCGTATGTCTGCGGCTCGACCGGCGTGGGCGCGCCGGCCCCGTCGGCCCAGGCGTTCGAGCCGGGAGCCGACCAGGGGCTGTGCTCCACGTGCGGAATGGGGGCCTGCTGCGACGTCGGAGACTGCCCATCCGGGATCCGGGGAGCCTGAGGGCTCACCGCGACGGTCTCGCCCCCGCCCAAGCCACCGAAAGCCCGTCGGGTCTCCCGCGCCTGTCGTTCCTGCACGACCGCCGCCAAGAACGCGGCCGGCTGAACCCCCTGCGGCACCGGCGCCCCCGTACATGCCGCGAGGTCGGTGGCGAGACGTTCCGCCATCGCCCACCCCACCTGCGGATCCAGCTGCTGCATCCGCGTCAGGTACTGCCGGATCGCCAGCCACAATCCGTCCGGGACCGCCGAAAGATCGAGCGCGGAGAATCGCCCGGCGAGCCAGGGCGGCGGCGGGGGCACAAAACCCGTGCGCACCGCGGGCACCCGTTCCCGAACGACCAACGTACCCGCGAACACGTCACCCAGCCGCCGTCCCCGCGCCGATACCAGCGAGGCGATGCAGGCGACGACCCCGAAAGTCATCAGGATCTCGACGACACCGACGGCGCCCCGGACCAACGCATGCCGGAACCGGATCGGCCCTCCGTCGTCCCGCACCACACGGAGCCCGCAGGCCAGCTTCCCGAGCGAACGACCGTGGCTGAGCGTCTCCACCGCGATCGGCCCGCCCACCAGCACCAGGAGGAAGGCCGCGATCGACACTGCGACCTGCGCGGCTTCGTCCAGACTGGACGAAGCCGCCACCAGGCCGATCGCCACGATGATGTAGGCGGCCATGGCCACCAGCAGATCGAGCAACATGGCCAGCGCCCGACTCGGCAGCTTCGCGGGGCGCAACTCCAGCGCCACCGCCTCGCCCGTCACCAGCTCACTCACGCCCGCCGTCCTTCCCCTGACCCACCCCGGGACACATCAGTCTGCCAAGCTGAGGGCACATCGCGCCGCAGTACGACAAGCTGACACGCAGTACGAGAGGACGAGGAGCAGCCCATCCCATGGACCTCGACGTGTTCGTGTCCACCCACCGCGCCGAGTGGGACCGTCTCGAGGCACTGCTGCGCCGCCAGCGCCGCCTCACCGGAGCCGAGGCGGACGAACTGGTCGCCCTCTACCAACGCACAGCTACTCATCTTTCCGTGATCCAGTCCAGTGCGCCGGATCCCCAGCTCACAGGCCGTCTCAGCCAACTGGTGGCACGCGCGCGCAGTGCCGTGACAGGCACCCGACGCGCTTCGTGGCGCGATGTCACGCGCTTCCTTGCATACGGCTTTCCCGCCGCTGTCTATCGTTCGCGCCACTGGTGGATACCCACCGCGCTGCTCTCCACGGTGATAGCAGCGCTCCTGGGGTGGTGGATAGGCACTCACCCGGAGGTCCAGTCCTCGATCGCGGCGCCCAGTGAACTGCGCAACCTGACCCGCCCCGGTGGCCAGTACGAGACGTACTACTCCAGCCATCCCGCAGCCGCCTTCGCCGCCCAGGTGTGGACGAACAACGCCCAGGCTGCCGCGATGTGCCTGGTCCTCGGCATCTTCCTGGGGCTGCCGGTCCTCTGGATCCTCCTCGAGAACATGCTGAACCTGGGGGTGGGCATCGGTCTGATGTCCTCGGCGGGCCGGCTCGACACCTTCCTGGGCCTGGTCCTCCCGCACGGCCTCCTGGAACTGACGGCCGTCTTCGTGGCTGCCGGAACGGGCCTACGACTCGGCTGGACCCTCATCGACCCTGGTCCCCGCTCCCGCCGCAGCGCTCTCGCGGAGGAGGGCCGGGCCGCCCTGGGCATGGCGATCGGCCTTGCTCTGGTTCTGTTCGTGTCGGGTGCCATCGAAGGCTTCGTGACACCCTCCGGCCTTCCGACCTGGGCCCGCATTGGGATCGGCATTGCCGCTGAGCTGGCCTTCCTCACGTACGTCTTCGTCCTGGGCGGACGTGCGGCACGGGCCGGTGACACGGGTGACGTGGCAGCGGACGAACGCAGCACGACGGTTCCGATGGCGGCATGACGCGTAACCGCCCTGCTGGATGTGCGTCTGCCGGCGTTGACCTGCTAGTCTCCTCTTCGCCCCACAAGAGCCGTTGACACGGATCGAGTGGGGAGGTAGATTCGAACAGTTGCCTAGAGGTGGACCTGTCCACCGGCTACAGTGAGTGTCTAGCTGCTTCCGGAACATCGATTCCGAGAAGCCCCCCGATGATTCAGAAATGGACGCCGATCAAACGGCTCCAAATTCTCTGATAAAGTCGGATCCGCCGGAAAGGGAAACGCGAGAGCGGGAACCTGGAAAGCACCGAGGAAATCGGATCGGGAAAAGATCTGATAGAGTCGGAAACACCGAAGGGAAGCGCCCGGAGGAAAGCCGCGAGAGTGAGTCTCT
>NZ_JBEOZU010000195.1:0-3592 GCF_040298185.1 Streptomyces sp. NPDC001634
GCGGCTCCCCCCGCCCCCGACCCCACCTCAACAGCCTCCCCCCCCTCTGCAGATATCTTGGCGCGGGGCGGGCCGGACCGCTTCATGACGGACGCTGAGCAGTCACCCTGACGAAGGGAACGCCTCCCAGGGATCAGAGGTGGGAGTCGGGCGAACAGGAGCCCCGACGCCCACAGATTCCGCCCTCTCGACGACGGTCGACCTCTGGTTCATCCGTCGCCGACACGGCCCCGACCTCGGAATGGGCGCCGCTCGCGGTGCTGCCCGAATACATTGCCTTTTAGGGTCGGCCCGGCCCAGGAGCGGTGTGGCAGTTGCTGCGCGCCCCTGGGCGCTGGGAGCCGCCCTGGGCCACCGGCCGGGTGGTCATCCCGGGGGAGATGGGGGAAGACATGGGATTTCTGGAGCGGGAACGCGCCACTGTGGCGAAGCTGCTGCCGGGGCTGGACGAGCGCCTGCGGGCGGTACCCCTCATGGAGCTGGAGGGCCCAAGTAGCCCCGGCATCCAGCACTTCCGCGACAGCGGCGGCCCCAGGCTGCTGGTGCCGGAATCCCACCCGGGGCGGGGAGCCACCGCCCTGGACGCCCTGCGGGTGCAGCGCGCACTGGGCAGCAGGACACCGTCGCTGGCCGTGGCCACCACCATGCACCACTTCTCGATGGCCACCCTGGCCGCTCTGTCCGCCGCCAATGGCGATGGCCTGAGGTGGATCATCGAGGATGTGGCCTCCTTCAACACCCTCGTGGCGTTCGGCTTCGCCGAGGAGCGCCCCGACGCCGGAGTCCTCTCCCCCTCGATGACCGCCACGGAGGGGCCCGATGGGGTGCGGGTCAGCGGGGTAGCGCGCGCACGCAGTCTGGCCCGGTCGATGGACCTGCTCATGGCCAGTGTCATGGTCCCCCGCTTGAACGGCCCGGGCGAGGAACTGGCCGTGGCGCTGGCGCCCGCGGAAAGCGAGGGTTTGAGCGTCAGCGGGGCGGGAGCGGACAGCGAGCAGGTCACCCTCCACGACGTATTGTTGCCGCCGGATCTGCTGGTGCGGACCTCGGCCCCCAGCGGGCAGCCGGACGTGCTGACCGCAGGCTTCGCCTGGTTCCAGCTGCTGATGACGGGCAGCTGCCTCGGGGCCGCCAGCGCACTGGTCGAACAGGTGCTGCTCAGCAACCGGGTGCCTGACTCCGAACGGGTCCGGCTGCTGGTGGAGGCCGAGGGCGCGATGTCGGCCGCGGAGGGCATCGCCCGCCGGATCGACGACGACGGCCCGGACGAGTCAACGCTCGCCCACTCGCTGTACGTCCGGTACTGCGTGCAGGACGTCCTCTCCCGGGTGGTCCCGCGCGCGGTCGAACTGCTCGGCAACCCCAACTCCACGGCCTCCGATGAGGTCGGCCACCTCGCCACCTACGCCAACGAGCTGGACCTGCATCCGCCAGTACGGTCCCAGATGACCGGTCCGCTGACGGCGTACCTGGTCGACGGACCGCTCACCATCGCCTGATCCCAGGCGTCCAATAGCGCCTTCGACCCGTACGCCCACCGGCTGCGGGTCGTCGGCGTGCACCAGGGCCGCGAGCACCCCCTTATCCGGTCGCGCCACGTCGATCAGCAGCTTCACGAGCGGCCGAGCACCCACATCCGCACGTACGTGCCACCGCAGACCGCGCGGGCGCCCCGCTCCCGGCCGTGGGGACCAGTGGGCGAGCTTGTACACCCTGCGCGTGAGCGCCGTAGCCTCAGTGCACCGAGGGCCCCTCGCTCAATGCCAGCCCCTCGACGGCGCCCCGGGGCGTCCCGGCAGTCCCTGCACAGCGCAAGGCCCGCCGCGAGTACGAGAACCGCGTCAACGCCCTTGCGGCCACAGCCGCACCGTGATCCGGGTCAGCGGCTACCGCCAATTTCCGTTCGAGTACGCGAGCCCACCAGTACCGAGGGCCCGGTCCGTCTGGGCAAGAACCCCACCCGGCCCAAGACCAGAATCCTCGCCACCGGCGACGACACCTGCCGCCTGCTGGAGCACCTCCACCAGCCCGATCCAGCTACCGTCCTGGCCCGCGGGCCGAGGCCCTGCGGCAGATCGTCGCCGCCGCTACGGCACGCTCCCACCACAGAGCCTTCGACGGTCCGCATCCGTACTTCCTCCGGCGACTGCGCTGGTCGGCGACCAGCCCGCCCCATCCGGATACGGCATTCCTCCGGCATGCCAGGTCGGGCCGAGCGCGTCACCGGTTCGACACAGATCCAGACCCAGAGACGGCGAAGTCAGCAAGGCAACCGCCCGTCGTCGCCGCGCTGTGACCCTTCGTCAACGCGCCACCCTCGCCTCCACCACGAACGGGTGAGCTCGCCCAAAAATTCTGAGACAGGCCGCCCGGAGATCAGAACAGCTGAGGAACGCAGGTCTGCGAACGTTGCTGAGACAACAGGCGCCCTGAGACAGCCCAACTGTTCCTAACGTGCGCACCGTCGAGAAAGGCCGGCACTCCCCGCTCGCCGCTCTGCAGGCCGCCCCGGCCTGACCGGCACGGCCCGACGTATCCCGAGTACGAGCCGGGCCCGGCCTTCCGATCCACTGGAGGGCCCGACCCGTACGCCCGTCCCGGTCTCCGCGCTCGCTGCAGCCGCCGCGCGGGTGAGCCGACGCGGGCGCTGTCAGAGATTGCTTCTGAACTCTGGCCGGGTCGCGATTGAGCTGGATGATGCCGGTCGTGTTGTCTGGCTCGACGGTCCGGCGGAACTGCCGTCAGCCCTCTGATCCCTCGTCCTCCCCCGCCGTGTCGCCGATGGCAACACGCAGGTCATGCATGCCCTGCATGATGTCGATGAGGGCTTCCTCCGCCCCACCCAGAGCCCGCCGGGTTCCCTCCACATCCCCTCGATCGGCGTGCAGCTGGGCGCTGAGGGTATACAACGCCGTCATCGAGGCAGCGAAGGACGCTTCCCGGCCCGGAGGCGGTTCCTCAGCCCCGGATTCCGAGACCTGCATAGCAGTGCGCTGCAGTCTGTTGGTCAGAACGTTGACCGCAAGGCCGGGATCAGAACCTAGCTGATCTGCCCAACCGAGCATCGTGTCGAGGACGTCCTCGATCTCCCCCTCCTCAGACAGACGCGTCCCGGCGGTGATCTCCAACTCTGCCTTGGCCAGCAGATTGCCCAGCAGCCGCAGACGGTCCGCTTCCTGCGGTCCTTCGGGCTGCGCCTCCGGACCCGCCACCGGTTCAGCCCCTAGAGCAACCAATGCTGCATTGATCTGTTCAGCGCTCACCGGACGCTCGCTTTTAATACTCACGCTCTCAGCTTCGCTCGCCGGAGGCACGATCGCCCGCCCACACACCGGCAGAACACTGCCGGTTCAAGAACACCCTGTCAGCGGTACGCTCCGGGCGCGGACGCACACCGAGTGCACCACGCCGGCTGCCGCGCACACGCCAGTCACCGGGTGCGGGCCATCATGCACTGCGCCGGGTGCGGTGCCCTGCGCCGTCACCACAGCCATGCATGGGAGTGCCGCTTCCCGGCCGCCCGGAGCCGCTTGCGCTGCTCACGCAGCTCCTTCTTCTTCTCCCGATCGGTCTTCGGCTTCCGGGGCCGCTG
>NZ_JBEOZU010000196.1:0-3564 GCF_040298185.1 Streptomyces sp. NPDC001634
ACGACGCCAGGCTCCCCGCCTGACCAGCCAGCGCGTCCCCACCGCGGCCCGACACCACCCACGGCACCACACCACCAGCCGCAAACACAGGCGCCTTGTCGTCACCCACGGACTCGGACTCGGACTCCGGTACGCCCGGCGCCTCCTCCAGCACCACATGCGCATTCGTCCCGCTCACACCGAACGACGACACACCCGCCCGACGCGGACGACCGTCCGTCGGCGTCCACTCCACCGGCTCCGTCAGCAGCGACACCGCACCCGCCGACCAGTCGACATGGGGGGTGGGTTCGTCCACGTGCAGCGTCTGCGGAAGGACACCGTGCTGCATCGCCAGCACCATCTTCATCACGCCGCCGACGCCGGAGGCCGCCTGCGCGTGGCCGATGTTGGACTTCAACGAGCCGAGCCACAAAGGCCGTTCGGGATCCCTGCCCTGCCCATAGGTGGCGAGCAGCGCCTGTGCCTCGATCGGGTCGCCCAGCGTCGTCCCCGTACCGTGCGCCTCCACCGCGTCCACGTCCCCCGCAGACAGCCCGGCCTGGGCGAGGGCCGCCCTGATGACCTGCTGCTGGGCGGGGCCGCTTGGGGCGCTGAGCCCATTGCTCGCACCGTCCTGGTTGAGTGCGGTGGAGCGGATCACGGCCAGCACGGGGTGTCCGTTGCGCCGCGCGTCCGACAGTCGCTCAAGAAGGAGCATGCCCGCGCCCTCGGCAAGGCCCATGCCGTCGGCGGCCTTGGCGAACGCCTTGGAGCGGCCGTCCTTGGCGACGCCCCGCGTGCGGGCGAAGCCGATGAAGCCGATGGGCTCCACCATGACGGCGACACCGCCCGCGAGGGCCATCGAGCACTCGCCGGAGCGCAGCGCCTGGACGGCCATGTGCAGGGCGACCAGTGACGACGAGCAGGCCGTGTCGATGGTCACCGCGCTGCCTTCGAGACCGAGGGTGTAGGCGATACGGCCGGACAGGACGCTGGTGGCACTGCCGGTGACGATGTGGCCCTCGACGCCTTCCGGCAGGTTGTCGAGGCCTCCGAAGCCCTGGTTGGCGGCACCGACGAACACGCCGACGGGGGTGCCGCGCAGCGCGTCCGGGACGAGCCCGGCCCGTTCCAGCACCTCCCAGGAGGTTTCCAGCAGCAGTCGCTGCTGCGGGTCCATGGCAATGGCCTCGCGCGGCGAGATGCCGAAGAATCCGGGGTCGAAGTCGCCGGCGTCGTAGACGAAGCCGCCTTCGCGGGCGTAGCAGGTGCCCTCGCGGTCGGGGTCAGGGTCGTAGAGGGCCTCGAGGTCCCAGGCGCGGTCGTCGGGGAAGACGTCGATGACGTCGCGGCCCTCCGCGAGGATCTGCCACAGCTCTTCGGGGCTGTTGGCGCCACCGGGGTAGCGGCAGCTCATCGAGACGATGACGATCGGGTCGTCGTCCGCGGCGGGCCCGCGGGCCGGGGCCACGGACGTGACCGGAACGGGAAGGGCGACGGACTCGCCGACGAGTTCCTCGCGGACGTGTCGGGCCAGGGCGGTGACGGTGGGCCGGTCGAAGATCACGGTGACGGGCAGGCGCAGGCCGGTGGCGTTCAGCCGGTTGCGCAGCTCGACGGAGGTCAGTGAGTCGAAGCCCAACTCACGGAAGGCACGGCCGACTTCGATGCTGTTCGGGCTGCTGTGACCGAGCACTCCGGCGACCTGGGCACGGACCAGGTCCAGTACGGTCTGGTCCTGCTCGTCGGCGGTCATGCCGCGCAGCCGGGAGACGAGACCGGATGTCTCCGTGTTCGGCGCGTCCTGGCGGTGGCGGTCCTCCTCGGCACGGAGCAGCTCCGCGACCTCGGGCACCTCGGTGAGCAGGGGGCGCGGGCGGGCCGCGGTGAAGACCGGGACGAAACGCTCCCAGTCGATGTCTGCGACGGCGACGAAGCACTCCTCGCGGTCGAGGACCTGCTGCATGCCCGCGACCGCGAGGGCCGGATCCATGAAGGGGATGCCGCGCCAGCGCAGTTGCTCCTGGACGACTTCGAGGCCCATGCCGCCGCCCTCGTCGCTCCAGATGCCCCAGGCGATCGAGGTGCCGGCCAGACCACGGGCCCGCCGGTGCTCGGCGACCGCGTCGGCGTAGGCGTTGGCCGCCGCATAGGCGCCGTGGTCGCCGCTGCCCCAGACGCCGGCGACGGAGGAGAAGACGACGAAAGCGTCGAGCCGGTCGTCGGAGAAGAGCGCGTCGAGGTTGGCGACACCCGAGAGCTTGGCCTCGGCGCCGTCGGCGAACTCCTGCAATGTCGTGGTGGCCAGCGGGATGAGGATGCCGACGCCCGCGGTGTGTACGACGGAGCGGATCGGCGGCCCGTCGGCCTCCACCCGCTCGACGAGGGCGGCCAGGGCATCCTGGTCGGCGATGTCGCAGGAGGCGATGGTGACGCGGGCCCCCAGCTCGCGCAGCTCGGCCTCCAGTTCGGCGGCACCGGGCGCGTCCGGACCCCGGCGGCTGACCAGGACCAGGTGCTCGGTTCCGTTGCGGGCGAGCCAGCGGGCCGTGTGGCCGCCCAGGCCGCCGGTGCCGCCGGTGATCAGCGCGGTGCCGCGGGAGGTCCAGGAGCGGTCGCCGCCCGCGGTGCCGACCGGGTTGCGTACCAGACGGCGGATGAGGACGCCGGTCCGGCGGATGGCGAGCTGATCCTCGGTCCGGGCGTCGGCGAGGATCCCGCACAGCCGGGCGGCCGTGCGCTCGTCGGGCGTCTCCGGAAGGTCGACGAGGCCGCCCCAGAACTCGGGGTGCTCCAGCGCCGCGACCCGGCCCATGCCCCAGGTGCCGTTCTGCACCGGGTTGCGCAGCGGGTCGCTGTCGCCTGTGGTGACGGCGCCGCTGGTGGCCAGCCACAGCGGAGCGCGTACGCCGGTGTCGACGCACGCCTGGATCAAGGCCAGACCGGCCACCAGACCTGCCGCGAGACCCGGCTGTTCGGGGTGGGGGTGTTCGTCGAGAGCGAGGAAGGAGAGCAGGCCGCCGAACTGGCCCGCGTCCACACCGCTGTGCTGCGCCGTCTCGGTCAGCAGCGCGGCCAGCTGCTCGCGGTCGGTATCGGAGGAGTCGACGAACAGGGGCACGGTCTGCGCGCCGTGCGTGGCGAGCCCGTCCAGGCAGACCTGGACAAGCTCGGTCCCCGCGTGGCTCGCGGGGACGACCACCAGCCAGGTGCCGTCGAGCGCGACGGTGGTGGGATCGGCCGTCGGCCGCCAGGCGAGACGGTAACGCCAGGAGTCGATCGTGGACGCGGCACGGCGTCCCCGACGCCAGGCCGACAGTACGGGCAGCGCCTGGTCCAGCGCCCGCTGTCCCGCGTCCTCGGTGACATCGAGGGCGTCGGTCAGCGCTTGCAGGTCCTGCTCCTCGACGGCGGCCCAGAACTCGGCGTCCACCGGGTCCTCGGTGACGCCGGTCCCTGCGACGAGCTGCGGCGATGCGGGCTCGAACCAGTAGCGGCGGTGTTGGAAGGCGTAGGTGGGCAGGGCGATGGTGCGGGCGTCGTGTCCGGCCAGGACCGCCGTCCAGTCGACCGGGATGCCGC
>NZ_JBEOZU010000197.1:0-3383 GCF_040298185.1 Streptomyces sp. NPDC001634
CGCACGGCGTTCCTGTTCGCCGGTCAGGGCTCCCAACGCCTCGGCATGGGCCGGGAGTTGTACGACACGTACCCCGTCTTCGCGGACGCCTTCGATGCAGTCGATGCGGAGTTGCCGTTCGGCCTGCGGGAGGTCGTCTTCGGTGAGGACGCGGACCGGCTGAACCGTACCGAGTACGCCCAGCCCGCCCTGTTCGCCCTGGAAGTTGCGCTGTTCCGGCTGCTGGAGTCGTGGGGCGTGCGCACGGATGTGCTCGCCGGGCATTCGATCGGCGAGATCGCCGCGGCGCATGTGGCCGGTGTGTGGTCGCTCGCGGACGCCTGCCGTCTGGTTGTGGCGCGTGGCCGGTTGATGCAGGCGCTTCCGGCGGGCGGGGCGATGGTGGCGCTCCAGGCCGCCGAGGACGAGGTCCAGCCGCTCCTCAATGACGCGGTGGGTATCGCCGCGGTCAACGGCCCCCGGTCGGTGGTGATCGCCGGTGCCGCCGACTCCGTGGAGGAGATCGCCGCGCACTTCCGTGGCGAGGGCCGCAAGACCACGGCCCTGCGGGTCAGCCACGCCTTCCACTCACCGCTGATGGAGCCGATGCTGGCCGACTTCCGCAAGGTCGCCGAAAGCCTGACGTACGAACGCCCGAAGCTGTCCCTCGTCTCGACGGTCACCGGCAAGGCCGCCACCGTCGACGAGCTGATGTCCCCGGACTACTGGGTCAGCCATGTCCGTCGGCCGGTCCGTTACGCCGACGCGATCGGCACCCTCGCGGACCAGAACGTCATCCGCTACCTCGAACTCGGTCCCGACGGCACCCTCACCGCCCTCGCCCAGGCGTCCCTGGACGACTCCGGGGCCGCGGTGCTCGTACCGGCGCTGCGCAAGGACCGGCCCGAGGCACCCTCACTGCTCGCAGCGGTCGCACGGCTGTACGTCGACGGCGCCGGCGTCGACTGGTCGGCTCAACTCCCCGATATGCCCCCGGTGTTGCTGCCGACGTACGCCTTCCAGCGCCGCCGCTACTGGCTGGACGCCGCCGAGCAGCCCGGTGATGTGACGGCCGCCGGGCTGGAGCGAGCCGAGCACCCGCTGCTGTCGGCGGCCGTGCGGATCGCCGACACCGGCGGGCTGGTCCTCAGCGGGCGGCTGTCGGCCCGCACCCATCCGTGGCTCGCCGATCACCGAGTGCTGGGCCGGACCATCCTGCCCGCCACCGCCTATCTCGAACTCGCCGTGCACGCCGGTGACCAGGTCGGCCTCGGTCATGTCGCCGAGCTGACCCTGGAGACCCCTCTGGTGCTGCCCGAGCGCGGTGCCGTACAGCTCCAACTGGCCCTCGGCGGCCCGGACGAGGACGGCCGGCGGCCGTTCGGCGTGCACTCACGGGCCGCCGACGCCGCTGCCGACCAGCCGTGGACCCGCCACGCACAGGGGCTGCTCGCCGAGGAGCCGGGTCCGGTGCCGCCGGACTCCGGTGCCTGGCCGCCGCCGGAGGCCGTGCCGGTCGTACCGGGCGCGGCGGGGGAGGGCGACTGGTACGAGCGGTTCGCCGACGGAGGGTTCACCTACGGGCCGGCGTTCCAGGGGCTCGACCGGGTGTGGCGGCGGGACCAGGATCTGTTCGCCGAGGTGGCGCTGCCGCAGGCCCACCGCGCCGACGCCGTCCGTTACGGGCTGCACCCCGCCCTGCTGGACGCCGCCGTGCAGACCCTGCTCGTCGGTGCGCTGGACGCGGGCGGCGACGAAGGGGCCGCGGCCACCCTGCCGTTCGCCTGGAACGGCGTCTCCCTGCACGCCACCGGGGCGAGTGCGCTGCGCGTCCACCTGGCACCCACGGGACGCGCGGACGAGTACACCGTGTCCGTCGCCGACCCCGACGGCCGGCCGGTGGCCACCGCGGACCGCCTGGTTCTGCGCCGGGTGACCGCCGGGCAGATACCCGACGCACCCGAGGCCGGTACGGCGGAGGCTCCGCCGCCTCTGCTGGTCCAGCGCTGGCGGCGCGCCGAGCCTCAACCTGCCGCCCCGGCCCCCGAATCCGTGCGCTGGGCACTGCTCGGGCAGGGCGACGGCGGTCTCGCCGAGTCCCTGGACGCGGCCGGGGTGCACCTGGAGTGCTACGCCGACCTCGCCTCGCTCGCGTCGGCCGTCGACACCGGCACCGCCGCGCCCAAGGTCGTCCTCACCGCCTGCACCGCCTCGGGCGCGCCCGCCCCCCAGGCCACCAGGGAGCTACTGGCCACGGCCGTGGACCTCGTCCGGCACTGGGTCGACGACGACCGGTTCGCCGACTCGCGCCTGGTCCTGGTCACCCGCGGAGCCCTCGCCACCACCGTGGGGGAGGACACGACGGATCTCGCGGCCGGTGCGCTGTGGGGGCTGGTCAGGTCCGCGCAGCTGGAGCACCCCGACCGGTTGCAGCTCCTCGACCTCGACGCGCCCGCCGTGTCCGCCGTGCCCGCCCAGGACGGTGCCCTGCACGCCGTTCCGGCCGCGGTCGCCGCCGCCCACCCGCAGTCCGCCGTACGCGACGGAGCGCTGCTGCTGCCCGACCTGGCAGCACAGGTCCGCGCCGCCGAGGGCGACTCCGAGCCGTCGGCCCCCTTCGACCCCGACCGTACCGTCCTCGTCACCGGGGCCACCGGCGCCCTCGGCACCCTGGTGGCGCGGCACCTGGTCACCGCGCACGGAGCCCGTCGGCTGCTGCTGGCGTCCCGGCGCGGCGAGCAGGCTCCGGGGGCCGGTGCCCTGGTCGCCGAGCTGGCCGCGCACGGTGCCACGGCAACGCTCGTCGCCTGTGACGTCGCCGACCCGGCCCAGCTCGACGACCTGCTCGCCCGCGTCCCCGACGAGCATCCGCTGACCGCCGTCGTGCATGTCGCCGGGGTCGTCGACGACGCGACACTGACCTCGCTGACCGACGACAGGATCGACCGCGTACTGCGCCCCAAGGCGGACGCGGCATGGCACCTGAACCGGCTGACGGACGGTCAGGACCTTTCGGCGTTCGTGGTGTTCTCGTCGGCGGCGGGCACCTTCGGCGCCGCCGGTCAGGGCGCCTACGCGGCGGCCAATGCCTTCCTCGACGCGCTGGCCCATCACCGCCGCGCACAGGGGCTTCCGGCCACGTCGATCGCATGGGGGCTGTGGGCGGCCGAGAGCGGCATGACCGCCGGGCTCAGCGCCACCGACCGGGAGCGAATGGCCAGGAACGGCATGCTGCCGCTCACCGCCGAAGCGGGCCTCGCCCTCTTCGACGCCGCCCTCGCCGCACCCGACGCGGCCGTGGTCGCCGTCGCACGGCAGACCCCGGCATCCGGATCACATGCCGTGGCGCGTCGTGCGGTGGCCGCGGGGGCGCCCGCCGACGGCGGGCG
The DNA here is from genome assembly GCF_040298185.1 of Streptomyces sp. NPDC001634. NCBI lineage: Bacteria > Bacillati > Actinomycetota > Actinomycetes > Kitasatosporales > Streptomycetaceae > Streptomyces > Streptomyces sp. NPDC001634. The sequence goes on from NZ_JBEOZU010000197.1 coordinate 3,369, forward strand.
GTCGCTCGCCGGACG
>NZ_JBEOZU010000198.1:0-3334 GCF_040298185.1 Streptomyces sp. NPDC001634
ACTGCGGCGGCGCCGCCGCCCACCCCCCCCCCGGGGGGGCGGGCCCCCCCGCCCGGGGGGGCCGCCCCCCGCCCCCCCCCCGCCCCCCCGCCCGCTGCGCACTGCGTCGAATACTGCCTACTGCGTCAGGCGCCGGCGCGTTCCTTGCGGCGCAGGGTGAGGTAGGTGCCCGTGGCGCCCGCCGCGACCAGTGCGCCGGCGGCGATGCCGACCGGGACGACGGGGAACGACGAGGCGTCCGTGGTCGCCGCCGTGTTCTGCATCGACGGACCCGGGGTGATGCTGGTGGCGACCGGTGCCACGTGGTGGATCGGGCCGACCGACTGCACCGAGCCGTCCGCGTTCAGCAGGACCTGCTTGTTGTTGGGGTGCCGGAAGTCGAACATGCCCGCCAGGGAGCCGGCCGTGGCGTCGAAGGAGTGGTCGCCGATCCGGCCGGTGTGCCAGTTGTCCTCGACGAAGCGGATGATCGAGGACTGGTCGGTCAGCGTGTGGTCGACCTTGTTGACCTTGCTGTACGGGGACACGACGAGCAGCGGCTGGCGCGTGCCGGGGCCGCAGCGGTCCGCGTAACCGCCGGAAGCCGCCGGGCCCGCCTGGCAGGCCGGGGCGTCGGTGGCCTTGCCGTTGGAGCCGAGCGAGGTGTCCGTGGAGCCGTTACGCGGCTTGGCGTAGGCGTGGTCGTACCAGCCGTCGGAGTCGTCGTAGGCGATGACGACGGCCGTGGACTTCCACTGCGGCGACTTCTGGATCGCGTTGATCTCGTTGACGAGGAAGTGCTGCTCGTCGATCGGGTCGGAGTAGGCGGCGTGCCCGTCCTGGTACTCGGCGGCCTTGAGGAAGCTGACGGCCGGCAGCTTGCCCGCCTTGAGGGCGGCGTCGAAGTCGGTCAGGTCGTAGTTGTGGTTCGCCTGACCGTTGTGGCCGATCTCGTCGACGTTCTTGGGCGGCAGGTGGTGCGGGTTCGACGTCGACTTGTAGTACTCGAACGGCGAGTGGTGCGGGCTGTAGTCGACGACCGCGGCACCGCCGACGTTGGTGTGCGTGGTGTCGCACTTGGCGTAGTCGCCCTGCTTGCCGTCCCACGCGGTGGACGGCCGGAAGCCGCCCTGGAACCAACCCCAGCTGACCTTCTTGGAGTTGAGGACGTCACCGATGTTGCGGCCCTGCATCGCGGCGAGCGCGTTCTTGCTGGTGTGGTCCTTGCCGGAGCAGTCGTCGTAGGCCGGGTCCGGGTCGTTGATGACCGTGCCGACACCCTTCGCGTCGGGCGACTTGACGGTGTACGAGTCCGGCGTCGCGGTCTGCTTCGGGTTCTCGGTGCCGGACGCGGGGTCCATGGAGACCACGCCGTGCGTCTGGCCGGAGACCAGGTTGAGCGCGCCGGGGGTGGACGGGCCGTAGACCGAGCTGAAGGCGCGGTCGTTGAGGGCGTAGTGCTGGGCGTAGTTCCACAGCCCCGTGACGGTGTTGCCGTCGTAGTAGTCCATCACCAGGCCCGGCTCGCCGAACAGGGTGCCGGAGCACTTGCCGGAGTCCGTGTTCTGGACGAACTGGTCGTTCTTCCCGCCGTTGTTCGCGTACTGCTCGGGCCCGTACGCGTGGTTCTGGTCGCAGGTCATGGCCTGGGACGGGGTGAGCCGCTTGGGCAGGTACTGGTTGGGGTTCTTCGTCAGCAGCCCGGCCGTGCGCAGGTTGTCGACGTCGTTCGGGGTCTTCTTGGACGCCGTGAACTTCGTGCCGTCGGTGTTGGCGGCCTGCGGGTAGGTGGCGAAGTAGTGGTCGAAGGAGACGTTCTCGTCGAAGAGGACGACCACATGCTTGATGGGCGTGGCCGTCGAGGAGTGGCCTCCGCCCGGCATGCCGGCCCAGGCGGGCGCGTTCGCGCCGAGGGCCGTGAGCACGGCGGCGCCCGCGAGCGCGCCAAGGCTCCGAATCGTTGCTCGACTTCCCCTGCTGACCATGCTGGTTCACCTTCCGGACACGAACATCAATGCGCTATACGGTCAGGGATGTTCTGCGGGTCGGGCGGCAGTGCGGCGGAGCTGCGATGGCGCCCGAATGAACAACGAGTCAGGGATGCCAGGGGAAACCTTGACCGCTTGTTGACCAGGGGGTCCATGTGCCGCGGCGCCCCGGGTACCGGGGGATCAAGGGCTAGGCGAGCAGGGCCCGCCCGTACCAGTCCGCCCGGTCCCGCACCCCCGGCAGGGCGAAGAAGTAGCCGCCACCGAATGGCTTGATGTAGTCGGTGAGGGGCTCACCCGCGAGACGGCGCTGCACGGTCTCGAACTGGCGGGCGAGGTCCTGCTGGTAGCAGCAGAACAGCAGTCCCATGTCGAGGTTGCCGTTGCTGTCCATGCCCCGGTCGTAGTTGTATCCACGGCGCAGGATCCGCTGGTCGGTGGTGGCCGCCGTGCGCGGGTTGGCGAGCCGAATGTGGGCATCCAGCGGGATGATGTCGCCCTTGGGGTCGTTCGGATAGTCGGGGGTGTCGTGCTCGGCGTTGCCGTCGAGGGGTGCGCCTGACTCCCGGGCCCGGCCGAACATCCGTTCCTGCTCGGTGAGGGAGACACGGTCCCAGAACTCCACGAGCATGCGGATCAACCGGACGACCTGATAGCTGCCGCCCACCGCCCAGTCCGGCTCGCCCATGCCCTTCCCCACCCACACCAGGCGGTTCATCTCGCGTGCGTCGGTCGCCTCGGGGTTGGCCGTGCCGTCCCTGAAGCCCATCAGATTGCGTGGCGTGCCCGAGGGGCGGGGCGGGCTCGCGAAGCCGTCGAGGCGCCAGCGGACCTGCATGGCGCCGCGGGTGTGCCGGGCGATGTCGCGCAGGGCGTGCAGCACGGTGTCGGGGTCGTCGGCGTGCAGTTGGAGACTGAGGTCGCCGTGGCACCACTCGGACCGCAGGTCGTCGTCGGCGAAGGCGGGCATGGTCGTCAGCCTGCGCGGACGGCGGGCGGCCAGGCCGAAGCGGTCGTCGAAGAGCGCGGCGCCCACTCCGACGGTCACCGCGAGCGCCCCGGCGGGCAGTTGGTCGCCCAGGATGCCGGAGTCGGTGGGCGGGCCGGTGATGCCGACGGGTGGCGGCGTGCCGCCCGCGGTCAGGAAGCGGGCGCGCGCGGTGAGGGTGCGCAGGAGATCGGTGAGTTCGCCGCGGTTCTCGGCGGTGACGTCGAAGGCGGTGAAGGCGGTCACCCGGCGCGGGGCGGCGAGGACCGACTGCTGGTGGGGGCCGTGGAACGGTGCGACGGGAGAAGGAGTTCCCGCGCCGTCGGTGGTGACCGGAGCGGCCGCACCGCCGGCGGCGAGCCCGGCGCCCGCGAGCGCC
>NZ_JBEOZU010000199.1:0-3273 GCF_040298185.1 Streptomyces sp. NPDC001634
CCTCGGAGGTGTTGATGGGCAGGCCAGCAGGGTGGATGGCGGCGTTGACCGGGCGGTCGCCGATGAAGTCGCCTGGTGCGCCGGCGCTTCGGCGGTAAGGAGAGCATCAGTTCGGGGCTTGAGTTGCTCATTGGCCCTTCTCGGTGAACATGTTGATCAGGCCGTGGGCTGTGTTGTTGTCGGAGTCGATCCGGTGGACCTCGACACCTTCAAAAGTGGCGACCTCGCTGCGGGGGAACATGGCCTGCTCGTACTCGGTGAGTGCGGCCTCGATGTCGTCGGGGTGCGCGGCGAGGGCTTGGCCGAGTTCGGCGCCGTCGAGCATGGCCAGGTTGGCGCCTTCGCCGTTCGGGGCCGCGAGATGGGCGGCGTCGCCGAGCAGGGTCACCCCTGGCACCCGGTCCCAGCGGAGCCCGGTCGGCAGGGCGTGGAGGGAGCGCAGGACCGGCGCGGTGTCGCCGTCGGTGATCAGCGCGGTGATCTCCGGTGCCCAGCCGTCGAACTCCGCCGCGATGCGCGCGGTTGCCGCGGCGGCATCGGTGAAGTCGATGGCGGCGAACCAGTCCTGCGGCTTGGTGAGCCCCACGTAGATGTGCAGGGTGTCGCCACTTTCCCGGTGGGCGAAGATCTCCTTGCCCGGCGAGGGCGCGATCATCGACCCGCCGCCGACCGCCTTCGCGGCGGCGGGGTGCCGGGTGTCGGCCTCGTACAGATAGATCTCGACGCACGACGTGCCGGTGTACGCGGGTGTGGCGGTGGAGAGCAGCGGCCGCACCCGTGACCACGCGCCGTCCGCGCCGACCAGCGGGCTGGTGACGGCGGTGGTGCCGTCGGCGAACGTCACCTCGTGGCGGCCCTCGCCGAGGGCACGGGCGCTTTTGACCTTGTGCCCCCACCGGACGGTGCCGGCCGGGAGCGAGTCGAGCAGGATCCGTCGCAGGTCGCCGCGCAGCGCCTCGGGGCGTCCGCCCGTGCCGTCGTCGGCCTCCTCGAACAGGACGGTCCCGTCCCGGTCGAGGACCCGCATCGCCTGGCGGCCCTCCAGGACTATGGCGTGGAACTCGTCCATCAGGTCGGCCGCCTTGAGGGCGAGTTGTCCGTTGTAGTCGTGGATGTCGAGCATCCCGCCCTGCGCGCGCGCCGACGGGGAGGGATCGGCCTCGTAGATCGTGGCCGGGATGCCGTGGACGTGCAGGACGCGGGCCAGCGTGAGTCCGCCGAGTCCGGCGCCGATGATCGTGACTGGGGTGTGCATGATGGCTCCTCGGGATCGGGCCGCCCGGTGAGCTCCGGCCGGCCGTCTCTGGAAAGGTGCCAGGCCCCGCCGACGAGCTGCCGACATCCGACCGACAGCCGCCGACATCCGACCGACAGCCCCGATATATATGTGACCGACGCCGCGGATCCGTCCCGACCCCTACCCGGAACGGCGTTCAGCTCGCCGTCCAGGTCGATCGTGGTCATGCTCGCGTTCTCACGTCGCCCCCCAGGCGGCGAAGCCCTGCCTGCAAGGGGTACAACGCACGTGAGCCAGGATTTGCCGCGCGGCGCCCCGCAACCGGCCACGGCGGAGGCCGTTGCGGACATTCCCGTTGTACGCGGAGGGGCGGACCGCTCCGAAGAAGGGCGGCGCAGCCGGATCGCGGTGACGGCCGTGTCGGCCCGTCAGGCGCGGCCCGGTGTCGGCTCCGGCTTGGAGAGATGCACTGCCGCGCGGCGGGGGAGCAGCAGCGGGGTCGCCAGCAGGAGCACGCCGGCCAGGCCGATGGCCGTACGCGGGCCGAGCAGGCCGCCCAGCACGCCCCAGACGGCCGTCAGGAGCGCGGTCGAGGCCTTGGTCGTCACCGCCCAGGCGGACAGCGTGCGGGTGACCCGGTCGGTCGCGGTGCGCTCGAGGCGGTAGGTGACGTAGACGGGGTTGAAGACCCCGCAGCAGAAGATGAGCCCGAGCTCGACGCCCATCACCAGCAGTAGCCCTCCGGTGCCCGGCCCCAGGAAGGCCAGGCCGACGGGCCAGATCGCGCGCAGCGCCCCGACCACGACCAGGACCTGATGCTGCCCGAACCGGGTGACGAGCGGTCGGGCGAGCCGCGAACCGAGCAGCCCGCCGATCGAGGGCGCGGCGAAGGCGAGGCCGTACTGCCACGGTGCGAACCCGAGTCGGCCGAGCATCAGGACAGCCAGCAGCGGCTCGGCGGCCATCACCAGGCCGTTGAACAAAGCGGTGTTGAAGAACAGCGGACGCAGCGTCGGGTCGGCGAGGATGTACCGCCAACCGTCGAGCAGGTCCCCGGCCCGCATGCGCGCGGCCTCCCGGTGCTCGGGCCGCGGCTCGTGCCGGCCCGTCGCGCGGATGCCCAGGGCCGAGAGCAGGTAGCTGACCGCGTCGGCCACCACCGTCGTCACCGGACCGAGGAGCCCGATCGCGGTGCCGCCCAGCGGCGGTCCGATGATCGTGGTCGTCCAGGCCGTGGACTCGAACCGGGCGTTGGCGACGAGCAGGTCCTCGGCTGGCAGCAGCGTCTTCAGGTACGCGCCGGAGGCGGCGCGGAAGGTGATGTCGGCCGCCGCGACGACGACCGAGACCAGCAGGAGCTGAAGGAAGGTGAGCACGCCGAGCGCGAACGCGGTGGGGATCGTCAGCAGGGCCGCGGCACGTACCAGGTCCATCGCGATCAGCACCGGCCGCTTGCGGCGGAACTCCACCCACGGGCCGAGCGGCACCGCCACGGCCGCGCCCACCGCAGCCCCCACGGAGGAGAGCGCGGCGACCTCGGCCGGTCCGGCGTGCAGCACCCGGATGGCGATCAGCGGGAACGCACCGAAGGCGAGCCACGTGCCGAGCGCGCTGGTCCCGTACGCTCCCCAGAGCCACCCGAACCGCCGCCCCAGCCGATGTCCGAGCAGATGTCCCAGCCGGTGCCCGCTCCTCATGCCCGACGCCCCTCGCCACTCACTCGCACAACCGTTCCGCGATCGGAAGCATCAAAGCGAGCACCATACCCGGGGATCAAACAACCGCAGGGCCATCGGCCACAACCAACAGTTGTGCCCATAGGGTGCCGGCATGGACCTCGACACCGTCCGGACCTTCGTCGCCGCCGCTGACGCGGGGCAGTTCCAGGAGGCCGCCGCCGAGCTGGCGGTCACCCAGCAGGCCGTCTCCAAGCGCATCGCCACGCTGGAGCGCAACCTCGGCGTGCGGCTGTTCATCCGCACCGCGCGCGGCGCCGAACTCACCATCGACGGGCAGGCCTTCCTGCCCCACGCGCG
>NZ_JBEOZU010000200.1:0-3162 GCF_040298185.1 Streptomyces sp. NPDC001634
CTGTATCTGCCCACGATCATGGACCCGGTCTACGGCTACCAGGTCACCAACGTGGAGGCGTCGATGTCGTCGCCGTCCTCGCTGCTGCACTGGACACGGCGGATGATCGAGATCCGCAAGCAGAACCCGGCCTTCGGTCTGGGCTCCTACACCGAGCTGACCTCCTCCAACCCGGCCGTCCTCGCCTTCCTGCGCGAACACGGGGACGACCTGGTGATGTGCGTGCACAACTTCTCCCGGTTCGCCCAGCCCACCGAGCTGGACCTGCGCCGGTTCAACGGCCGCCACCCCGTGGAACTGATCGGCGGGGTCCGCTTCCCGGCCATCGGCGAACTGCCCTACCTGCTCACCCTCGCAGGCCACGGCTTCTACTGGTTCCGGCTCCGGAAGAACGTCGCCTAGACCGTGTTCGACAACCCCGGGCGAGGCGGTTTCCCCCGCTGCGCCCGGGGCACGCATCAGTAACACCCCGACCCCGGGGAAAGGACGCACGCCATGTCGGAAGCCGTCACCCGTGCCGCCGCGACCCACCCCGGCCTCCTCGCGTCCCTGGACCCCCTGCTGCGCGAGTGGCTGCCACGGCAACGCTGGTTCGCGGGCAAGGGACGGCCGGTCACCGGGTTCTCGCTGGTGGCGGCGACCGATCTGCTGCCGCCGGACGGCACGCTGAGCCTGCTCCATCTCCTCGTACGGGCCCATCAGCCGGACGTGCCGACCCAGGGTGCCGTGGCGCACCCGGCGGACTGCTACCAGCTGCTGATCGGCGTGCGCGAGACGCTGCCGCCACGGCTGGCGCCCGCGCTCATCGGGCATCTGGAGGAGGGACCACTGGCGGGCCGGACCGCGTACGAGGCGCTGTACGACTCCCGGACCGCCACCGTGCTCCTGGAGGCGATCCGCACCCGGGCCCATATCGGCCGGCTGCGCTTCGAGGGGGACGCACGCCAGCCGATACGGGAGGGGCTCGTTCCGCGGATGGTGACCTCGGAGCAGTCCAACTCCTCGGTCGTCTACGGAGATACGTTCATCCTGAAGCTGCTGCGGCGCATCGTTCCGGGCGTCAACCCCGACCTGGAACTTCCGCTCGTGCTGGCGCGCGAGGGCTGTTCCCGGGTGCCCGCGCCGACCGGCTGGCTGCTCGCCGACCTCGACGACCCGTATGTCCTGGCCGTGCTTCAGCCCTATGTGCGAGGTGCCACGGACGGGTGGGAGCTGGCACTGCGCGAGCTGGCCAAGGGCGAGGACTTCACGGCGGAGGCGCGGGCGCTCGGGCGGGCGACGGCCGAGGTGCACACGTCACTGGCCCGTGCACTGCCCACGGTCACCCTGGGGCACGAGCGGATACGCCTGCTGTTCGAGGCCATGACCGAGCGTCTTGAGGCGGCGGCACAGGCGGTGCCCGTACTGCGGCCGTACGCGGCCCGGCTGCGGTCCGCGTTCGAGGTGCCGGACGCCCTCGCCGCCGAGGGGCGCACCTGGACCGCCCAGCGCATCCACGGCGATCTGCACCTTGGCCAGTGTCTGCGCTCGCCGTCCGGGGACTGGTCGCTGATCGACTTCGAGGGCGAGCCGTCGAAGTCGCTGGCCGAGCGCCGCATGCCGCAGCCGACGGTGCGGGACATCGCGGGGATGCTCCGGTCCTTCGACTACGCGGCGCACTCGGCCGGCCCGCCGTCGCCGGACTGGGCCACGGCGTGCCGGGCCGCGTACTGCTCCGGGTACGCGGAGGTCACCGGCCACGATCCGCGCACCGAACCGGTGCTGCTGCGCGCATACGAGACGGACAAGGCCGTCTACGAAGTCGTGTACGAGGCCCGGCACCGCCCCGACTGGCTGCCTGTGCCGATGGCGGCGATACGCCGCCTGTCCACCGATGCCACACCATGATCCACCATCCCTTGCCGAGGAGGCCCCGTCCGTGACCCCCCGTCCTCCGTCCGACGACAGTACGAAGAAGAACAGCGACGGTCAGCAGAAGACCGGCGCGAAGAAGGCGGCTGCCGAGAAGAAGACCACGACGTCGGCCGCCGGGAAGTCGACGGCCGGGAAGAAGAAGGCGGTGGCGAAGGAGACGGCGGCCGGGGTGCGGAAGGGCGCGGCGAAGGAAGCGGCGGCCGCGGCCGAGAAGGCCGTGACGAAAAAGGCTGCGGCGAAAAGGGCTGCGGCGAAGAAGGCTCCCGCGAAGAAGACGGCCGCCAAGAAAACGGCGGCCAGGAAGGTCGCCTCCAGCAAGGCCGCAGCCAAGAAGGCCATCACGAAGAAGGCCACCACGAAGAAGGCCGTCACGAAGAAGGCCGTCACGGTGGCGGCTACCCCGGTAGCGGCGACCCCGGTCGAGGCGGCCCCGGTCGAGGTGGCCGTCTCCCCCGCCATTGGTGCCGTTGACCGTGAGCGGCTGCTGGCGGGCACGCACCACGACCCGCACTCGGTGCTCGGCGCCCACCAGGTGCCGGGCGGGGTCGCCTTCCGGGCCTTCCGGCCGTACGCGCTGTCCGTCACCGTCGTCGCCGGAACCCTGCGGGCCGAGCTGCACGACGACGGGGACGGCTTCTTCTCGGGCCTGCTGCCGCTGCGGGAGGTCCCGGCATACCGCCTCCTGGTGGCGTACGAGGGTACGGTCCAGGAGACCGAGGACGCGTACCGCTTCCTGCCCACGCTCGGCGATCTCGACCTGCACCTCATCGGCGAGGGTCGCCATGAGGAGCTGTGGAAGGCGCTGGGCGCCCACCCGATGACCCACCAGGGCGTGACCGGTACCCGATTCTCGGTGTGGGCACCGAACGCGCGGGGCGTGCACCTGGCCGGCGGCTTCAACTTCTGGGACGGCACCGGCCACCCGATGCGCTCGCTCGGCTCGTCCGGTGTCTGGGAGCTGTTCGTGCCCGGCATCGGCGAGGGCGAGCTGTACAAGTTCGAGATCACCCGCCCCGACGGCTCCAGGACCCTGCGCGCCGACCCGCTGGCCCGTCGCACGGAGGCCCCGCCCAACACCTCGTCGATCGTGACGGAGTCGTCGTACGAGTGGGGCGACGGGGAGTGGATGGCGGGGCGTGGTGACCGTCCGGTACACGAGGCGCCGTTCTCGGTGTACGAGGTGCACCTGCCGTCCTGGCGGCCGGGGCTGACGTACCGTCAACTGGCCGACCAGCTCCCCGCGTACGT
>NZ_JBEOZU010000201.1:0-3161 GCF_040298185.1 Streptomyces sp. NPDC001634
TCAGGACTCCATCGCACCGACAGCCTCACCGACATCGAATCTCTACGGCTCGCAATATAGGCGATACAAGGGCAACTAAGGTGAAAACGACCTCTTAAAGAGCGTTTTGTCCCGGCGAGGTTGCTTGGTTCGAGATTTAGGTGTCGCGCCAGTTCGGGGTGGATTCGCGAGTGAGGCGTCGGCTTATGAAGTCGATCATCGCGACGTGGATTATGGCTTCGGAGCGGTGGGGGTGCCTTTCATAGTCGCGGGCGAGGCGGCGGTGATGCATGAGTCAGCCGAAGGACCGCTCTACCACCCAACGTCGGTGGATCACCTTGAATCCCTTGCTGCCGGGGTCGCGTTGAACGACTTCCACGTCGATGCCGAGGTGGGCGCCGTGGTCGATGACTTTGGTGCGGTAGCCGGTGTCGGCCCACGCCTTGGTCACTCGCGGACTCGTGGCGGCGATCTGGGAGAGCAGGTGGATGCCGCCGGCGTTGTCGGAGACGCTGGCCGCGGTCACCCAGACGGCCAGCAGCAGGCCGAGGTGGCGTTTGCGGCCTGCGATTTTCTTGCCCGCGTCAATGCCCTGGCTGGCGGCGGGCACGTTGGCCGAGGTCGCAGGTCGTGCTCGGGCGGGCGGCCGATGTCCAGGCCCCCTGCCCCTACGCTCGGCCCGCCGAGCGGTGAGAATGGGGCCGATCAACCCCCAGCGGGCATCGGACAGGTCGCTGGGATACGGGCGCTGTCGCGTCATGTTTCGGTAGTACCGTCGGACGCGGTAGTAACCCAGGGCGCAAACGGCGTCAATCAGGGGCGCCTTGGGATCAGAAGCCGTTGCTCTATCGATCTTGGTGAGCGTGGGTTCGATTGCGACAGCCCGGTCGGGTGATCTTGTGGCGTGTCGTGCATGAAGACAGGGCCCCTGGTGCAGCTCGTGGTTGTCGAAGACCGCGAGCGCGCCAGGAGGCCCTGATGCCGCATTTGTGCGCCCTGGCGCCGGCTGGCTCCAACTCGGCTGCACGTGAGTGTGATTGTCTCGCTCACCGGTTCGGGAACGCCAGAGACCGTCCGCACAGGCTGCCGAGGTATCCGTCCGACATGAGCGAGGCGGAGTGGGCTATCGTGCGCGACGCGATGCCCGTCCCGGGGTGGCTGGAGGGACACGGCGGACAACCGGAGGGCTACTGTCACCGGCAGATGGTCGACGCGGTGCGCTACCTGGTCGCCGGCGGCATCACCTGGAGGGCGATGCCCGCGGACTTCCCCGCATGGGACCGCGTCTACGCCTTCTTCCGTCGCTGGAGGAACAAAGGCCTGGTTACCGAGTTCCACGACCGGCTGCGGGAGAGGACCCGCGAGGCGGCGGGCCGGGATCCAGAGCCGACCGCGGGCATCATCGACGCGCAATCGGTGAAGGCGGCCGCGTCGGTGCCGGCCGAGAGCCGGGGATTCGACGGCGGGAAGAAGGTCAACGGCCGCAAGCGGCACATCGTGGTGGACGCCCTCGGGCTGCTGCTGGTGGTGCTGGTCACCGCGGCCTCGGTCACCGACCGCGACGCGGGGCAGACGCTGCTGGCCCGACTTCACGAGCGGCACTGGCGCATCACGCTGGTGTGGGCCGACGGCGGCTACACCGGGCGCTTGGTGGGCCTCGCCCGCGAAGCCTGGCGGATCGCGCTCAACGTGGTCAGACGCAGCGACGACGCTACCGGGTTCACGGTGCTGCCCAAGAGGTGGCTGGTCGAGCGGACGTTCGCCTGGCTGATGCGCTCACGCCGCCTCGCCCGCGACTACGAGGGCCGCACCGACAGCTCGGAGGCGATGATCCGGTGGTCGATGAGCATGGTCATGAGCCGCCGACTCGCCCGGCGACCACGCTGATTCCACCGTGTTCAACTTCAGGACAGGGATTCGTAGAACGGGCGGTCAGGCGCGAAGTTGCGAGAACATATCGTCACGTCCTCACCCCTGAGATAAGCCAGCAACCATTCACTGAACGTCATCTCATGGAGAGTCCAGGCCGGACTGTCAAGCTCCTGAACTAGGACGCGCCAGGGCGACAAGGGTCCACCTGGAACACGAAGGAAAACCCATTCTCCCGTCGTGGCCGACGCCACCGGCATCAACTCACCGGGGTTCGCCCCAGCCGGACTTGGCAGGAACTCTGCCATGTCCTCCTCCCGCCACATCGCGAGATCCCCCTGATGGTTTCTCCCAGGCTGTGCAGGAGATGGCCGGCGGGGTGCTCCAGGTACAACTGCCCGTTGATCTGGATCGAACCGTAGGCATTCACGATCTCGCGGAAGTCCGCAGGGAAAGCGATACCGAAATCCCGCTCCATTTCAACCCACGGCGCCGCATCCGACCAGTTGAATCGGGGTTCACCCAACAGGGATCGGATCTCTGAAAGCGTCGCCACTACTAAGCCCCTTCTACCAGGTTCCGGACGTCCTGGCCGGTACCCCCGCCCCGGTAGCCTACGAGCCGCCGGCTCGCCCGGCGACCACGCTGAACGTCCCCGGACGTGCCTCGGCCAGCCAGCCCCGCGCGACCAGGCGCTTCGCTTTCGACCGCACCCCCTCGACCTTCGCCGGAACCGCCTCCAGGCCGAGCGCCACTGCCAGTTGCCGACAGTCCATCGCCTCCCCGCCCGACCCGCTCCCACCGGCCAGGACATCCACGAGCCGACGGTAGTCGGGCGCCAGCACACCGATATCGAGGCCGTCCCTCCACACTGGCACTACCGAACCCGGCACAGCCGTGGCAGTCCGCGCCGGCCCACCTGCCACCACGACCGGCGGCACCTCATCGCCCCCGCGAGACTCAGCCAGGACCAGTCCGACCGTCTCCCTGGCGATCACGAATCGCTCCCACGCGGCCTCCGCCTCCCGCAGCTCGGCCTGAAGAGCTTCCACCCGCTGCCGAGCGGCACGCTCGTGCTCCTCCAACAGCCCCATCACAGACGGCATCCCGACACCTCCACTGCAGAGACGACACGACACCTCGTCTCTGCCGCCGAAGCCCCGGCCCTATGCCTCACCAGCGGGAACACACCCGCCGCTCGCGGAAAGGCAACGGCTTCTGAGCGGCCTGGCTGGGGCGGCCGCCGGGTACGGCGCCGCTGTCCTGTGCGAGGTAGGGGGCGAGTACCGAGGGGACCAGCCCGGGGACGAAGA
>NZ_JBEOZU010000202.1:0-2874 GCF_040298185.1 Streptomyces sp. NPDC001634
TCAGGACTCCATCGCACCGACAGCCTCACCGACATCGAATCTCTACGGCTCGCAATATAGGCGATACAAGGGCAACTAAGGTGAAAACGACCTCTAAGACGTTGTTTCTTATGGTGCGTCTGAACACGCGCGCTGGAGGGAAACGAAGGCCGCGTCGGCGGAGTCGGCAGCGAACAGTTGCAGGACGGTGGCCCGGTTCGGCGTCGTGATGACGTAGTGCCGCGCCAGGTAGGAGAGATCTCCCCAGCTTTCTCGGGAATGGGCGCGCATCAGGACGTGGCCGCATCTCGTGCAGGTGATCCAGGGGACGAGGACGAGACTGGCCAGGTCCTGTTCGGCCTCACCTATTGCCTCGGGGACGGTGTTTCCGTCGCCTTCGATCAGCTTCATGGGGCCCGGTGTGCCTTCAACACGGCACTGAAGGATCTGGGGTGTGAGGGCCTCCCGCTCGCCCCAGGTCTCTGCGAGTACGGAGATCTGGGCCCTGTCTGTCTCGCTGATCAGCACCTGGTGGCCGAGGATGCCGGAGACGAGCAGGCCAAGTCCCGCCTCCTGCTCTCCGATGTTCCAGCAGTCTTTGACTTCCTGGGCTTCGGTCTCCGGCAACAAGGCGGCGAGCCGGTTCCAGATGACGGTTTCGTCGGTCACCTGGCAGACGCTACCGGCCGGCGCTGACACCCAGACGTCGGAGGCAGATGAGCATGACCGCGATCGCAGTGAAGCCAAGGAAGTGTTCGGGCTTCCGCTCGTAGCGCCGATGGAGCCGGCGGCACCCGGACAGCCACGACATGGTCCGCTCGACCACCCAACGATGACGGCCGAGGCGGGCTGAGCTCTCGACCCCGCGCCGCGCGATTCGCGGGACGATGCCGCGTTTCCGCAGCCATTTCCGCAGGTGGTCGTAGTCATAGCCCTTGTCTTCCATCTGGGCCTGGCACCAGTCGCACGGCGGCAGTATGCCCTCGATGAGATACATGTCTCCTGTGATGGCCGGCGACCGGCCGAGAAGGGGATCATCCCCGCCCTTCCAGTACACATGCGGCACTCCGGCAACTCGGGTGGCGCGTGACTCGGAGTGAGAGATCAAGCCGCCCTTGTACTTGCCCTTGAGAAGACCTCAGTGGCCCCACCGGAAATGCATCCGGTGGGGCCACTGACGCGATTCTAAAGAACTTCTCTAATAGGGCTCAAAGATCGGCGCCACCGAAGGGAATCGTCGCGGGAATATAGGCACGGAAATTCTGCGATCCAGAACGCCCGCCAAAAATCCTGACATATCGCCAGGGAATTCGAACCATTCCTCACCGCGAGGCTCCTTCACGAGAACGGTCCATTTCTCGGGAGCGTCGATTTCTGCGCGCCTCCAAAAGAGGATATCCCCGTTATCTGTTCTGCCGAAAGCGAGCACTTCCGCTGGCTCATCGAGACGATACGGAATTGGCTCACCAGCGTCCCTCAGATACCTGAGCGCCCACAGCGACTCGCCAATTTGCGTAGGGAGATCGATGGCTTGCAGATCGCTCGACGGCTGATAGATGTGAATAAACTGCGAGAAGCAGCCGGGACCGTATCGCCGGACCGTCTCCTTGTAGTCGGCGGGCAAAGCACAGCCAATCAGGTGCTCGACAGACTGCCAGTCCACGTCACCAGTCTGGACATCCGAGGGAGGCGCCGCGACAGACACTAGTTCATTGATGCTCACGCTACCTCCCATTCAAAATTGAAACATTTAGACTGAAGTCTCCACTGCCATACGCCGAAAGGGTCACGGCTCGGGGGACTAGATTACTTCCTTCATATATGGGAGTCACCGAGTATTGGACAAACTGCCCGCCTTCTACCGCTAGCCGCACTTGCCTTTCAAAGCCGCTCATAATGGGAGTATTCACAGGATTCTGAAGAAGTGTTACCAAATTCTCTGGAATATCACCAGAGCCGCCGAGCTGCCTTCCGAGCAAGTGACCACGCGCCTGATCTCCAATCGGACGTCCTCCGGTAAATCCGGGCGGACGAATGTCGGCGTCTGCTGGCGTGCCCTCCCCAATCATTGGGCGACTGATGGCAGCGGACACGCCCTGAGGGCGCCCCAAAGCGTCCGGCCCCGCAAATTGTACGCTCCCGCCCCACGTCGGATCAGCTTCGCAGCCCTTCGTGTTATGGACCAAGATCGGCGTTGATCCGGCCACGACATAGTACGTGTGCTACGCAACCCCTCTCTACCTGCGTTTTCGCAGGTAGAGCGGTATTCGGCGGTCCGCCGAGGTGCGGGTTCGGCCGGGGTTGTTCGTGGTTGTTGCCGTCACTACTGCCGTCAAGCGTCTTGACCAATCAGCACCGTCGGCCCTCGGCGGCTCGGCGGTCGGCCGCCGAGTAAGCCCTCGGCCAGCGTGCGGCGGGCTCGGCCAGTCTGGCAGCGCGGGAGCCGGGCCGGGAGCGGTGCTCCCCGCCGGAGGCGACGCCAGCCACCGCCCTCGGTGAGCCCGGCGACGGACGTGAGGGTCGGCCCCCTGGTCGGCCCTTGCCTGCGATCCGGCCGTAGGACGGTCGTAGGCGACAACTTGCTGTGCGACGCGCGAGGGCTCCACGCCCACAACCTGCTCTCAGCCGTGCCAGGTTGAGCCCCGCTCGCGCCTGGATCCGGCCGTCTGCCAGCACCCCGCGCGGGCCTCGGCTGCTCGCCCGACGGTGGGTCAGTCGGCGATGTTCGGCCACCTCAGACGGGCGGGCGCCGCCTTGAACCTCGTAGAGAAAATCTGAACGCACAGCCCTGACCTGCGTCTGTCCGGTCCCGGGAGATGCTTGACACTTCGGTCCCAGCTGATGGTTGACAGTGGCCGTGATCGGCTTTTCTGTGCGCGTCGTTGCGGCGTGTGG
>NZ_JBEOZU010000203.1:0-2709 GCF_040298185.1 Streptomyces sp. NPDC001634
GACGTTGATCGCCGGGAACAGGAGGACGCCATCGCGCTGCATCTCGTACAGACGGTGCACACCGGTCGTGGTCTCCTCGGTCACCCCACGGATCTGTGCGGCGATCCCGGTCCAGTCGAGCGTGCTCGCCGCCAGCAGGGCGCGGACGGCGGCCAGTTCCTCGTTGTCCGCCGGGGGCAGCTCACCCGACTTCCGGTACTCGACGCCCTTGTGGACGAGGAGGGTGGCGTCACCGCCGTCGTCCAGGATCATGTTCGGGCCGCCGGTGGGGCTGTCCGGCCAGGTCAGCGCCTGCTCCGTGCACCACCAGTACTCCTGGAGGGTCTCGCCCTTCCAGGCGAAGACCGGGACGCCCGCGGCGGCGACGGCGGCCGCGGCGTGGTCCTGTGTCGAGTAGATGTTGCAGGAGGCCCAGCGGACCTGCGCGCCGAGCGTGACCAGGGTCTCGATGAGCACGGCGGTCTGGACGGTCATGTGCAGGGAGCCGGTGATGCGCGCGCCGGCCAGCGGCTGCGCCTCGGCGTACTCCTCGCGGATCGCCATCAGACCGGGCATCTCGTGCTCGGCGAGGGTGATCTCCTTGCGGCCGAACCCGGCCAGCGAGAGGTCAGCGACCTTGAAGTCGCCGGAGTCCGGACGGGCGGTGTGGTCAGCGGGCACTGAGGCTCCTCGAAGCAAGGACGGCGCGGTGGATGTCGAAGGCCGCGGTGGATTTGTTCAGCGTGATGTAGTGCAGGCCCGGAGCACCCTCGGCGAGCAGACGCTCGGCCATGGCTGTGGCGTACTCGACGCCGATGCGGTAGGCGTCGGCGGGATCGTGGCGGGCGGCTTCCAGACGGTGCGCGAGCCGTTCGGGGAAGGCCGCGTCGCTCAGCTCGGCGAACCGGGTGATCTGCCGTACGTCGGTGGCGGGCATGATCTCCGGGATGATCGGGGTGTCGCAGCCGGCCGCCGCCACACGGTCGCGCAGGCGCAGGTAGTCCTCCACATGGAAGAACATCTGGGTGATGGCGTAGTCCGCCCCGGCCTTGCACTTTGCGATGAAGTGGCGCAGATCCGTCTCCGGGTCGAGGGAGCGGGGGTGGCCCTCCGGGAAGGCGGCGACTCCGATCCTGAAGTCCCCCAGCGAACGCACGAGTTCCACCAGCTGGTGGGCGTGGGTGAAGCCGTCCGGGTGCGGCACCCACGCGCCGCGGGGGTCGCCCGGCGGATCGCCGCGCAGCGCCAGTACGTCGCGGATCCCGGCGTCGGCGTAGCAGCCGATGATGTGCCGGAGTTCGGCCACCGAGTGCCCCACCGCGGTCAGGTGCGCGACCGGGCGCAGCGTGGTCTCCGTGGCGATGCGCCGGGTGATGTCGATGGTGCGGTCCCGTGAGGAGCCGCCGGCGCCGTATGTGACGGACACGAAGTCCGGGTGCAGCGACTCCGCCCGGCGGACCGTGTCCCACAGCGCGCGTTCCCCGGCCTGGCTCTTGGGCGGGAAGAACTCGAAGGAGAAGGTCGTCACCGCTCGCCTCCCGCGTTGAAGTAGCTCGCCTCGGGGTGGTGGGCGACGATCGCGTCCGTGGACTGCTCGGGGTGGAGCTGGAACTCCTCCGACAGCACCACGCCGATCCGCTCCGGCCCCAGCAACTCGGCGATCTTGACACGGTCCTCGAGGTCCGGGCAGGCCGGATAGCCCAGGGAGTAGCGGCAACCCTGGTATGCGGTGCGGAACATGCCGTCGAGCGTGTCCGGGTCGGCGCCCGCGATACCGAGTTCCGAGCGCACGCGCGCGTGCCAGTACTCGGCGAGTGCCTCGGCCAACTGCACGGACAGGCCGTGCAGTTCGAGGTAGTCGCGGTAGGAGTTCGACTCGAAGAGCCGCGCGGTCTCCTCACCGATCCGGGAGCCGACCGTGACGACCTGGAAGCCGACGACATCCCTCTCGCCGGACTCCTCCGGCCGGAAGAAGTCGGCCAGGCAGAGGCGACGGCCGTGCCGTTGGCGGGGGAAGGTGAAGCGGGTGCGTTCCGTGCCCCGCTCGTCGAGGATGATCAGGTCGTCGTTCTTGGAGACGCAGGGGAAGTAGCCGTGGACGACGGCCGCTTCGAGGAGGTTGTCGGTCTGGAGGCGGTCCAGGAGGCCGCGCAGCCGGGGCCGGCCCTCGGTCTCGATCAGGTCCTTGGTCAGGCCCCACTGGCCGCGGAAGAGGGCCGTTTCGTCGATCCAGGTGGCGTACTCCTTGAGGGGGATGCCCTTGATGACGCGGGTGCCCCAGAACGGCGGCTGCGGGACCGGGTTGTCGGTGGCCACGTCCGAACGGACATGCCCTTCCTCGGGCCGCTCCTCGATCTCGACCATGGCCGCCCGCACCCGACGCTGCCTCAGCTCGGGCAGCGTCGCCCCGGGCACCCCCCGCTTGACCCCGATCAGCGCATCCATCAGATGCAGGCCCTCGAACGCGTCCCGGGCATAGCGGACCTCACCCTCGTAGATCTCGTGCAGGTCCTGCTCCACATACGCACGCGTCAGGGCGGCGCCGCCGAGGATCACCGGGAAACGGGCGGCCAGACCGCGCTGGTTCAGCTCCTCCAGGTTCTCCTTCATGATCACCGTGGACTTCACCAGAAGGCCGGACATGCCGATGACGTCGGCCCGGTGCTCCTCGGCCGCCTCCAGGATCGCCGACACCGGCTGCTTGATGCCCAGGTTGACCACGGTGTAGCC
>NZ_JBEOZU010000204.1:0-2467 GCF_040298185.1 Streptomyces sp. NPDC001634
ATATAAGCAAACTTGTTAAAGATATAAGTAAACTTGTCAAAAACAAAGTATGAAAAGTCCGTAAAAAATTAAGAAGCTCTCAATCATATAATTGGTTCTGTTGCAAAGTTTAAAAATCAAATACAAGGTTTATAATCCTTCTTGTTCTTAATCTAATATTCCCATTAAGACCTTAATCTCAGTAGATACCGAAAATCCGAAGAGCGTTCCATTTCTTCGGTTCTTTTTGTATATTCCTCGAATTGTTTCCATGCCCTTAATCGTGGTTGAGGCAGTTCGTAGACTTCGATAAAATTTATTGCGTCGTTTGATTGGTCGATGGTCTTGCTCAATGAGGTTATTGAGATACTTCACGGTTCGATGCTCTGTCTTAGTATATAAACCGTTACTCTGTAACTTTCTAAATGCAGAACCAATAGAGGGCGCTTTATCCTTGACAATTACTCTTGGTTGACCAAACTGTTTATGTAGTCGTTTCAAGAACGCATAAGCAGCTTGAGTATCCCGTTTCTTGCGTAGCCAGATGTCTAAAGTCAATCCATCCGCATCAATTGCACGATAGAGATAATGCCAACGACCTTTGATTTTGATGTACGTTTCATCCATTTTCCATGAATAAAAGGATTTTTTATTTTTCTTTTTCCAAATTTGATAGAGTAGTTTGCCATATTCTTGTACCCAACGATAAATCGTCGTATGAGAAACGTTAATGCCACGATCATATAAGATTTCTTGAACTTCACGATAGCTAAGGTTATAACGAAGATAGTAGCCCACGGCTACAATAATCACATCCTGCTGAAATTGCTTTTCTTTAAAATGATTCATCGTCATTCCTCCTGCTATCTTTTTCTATTATTCTACCTTATTTGATAGTAGATTTAAAACTTTGCAACAGAACCCTATATTCGTTACAATGGTTATGGGAAGTTTTTCAAAAGGTTAAGAAAAGCTTACGGGGATTTTTGAAATCAAAAAGTAGTAGGGGACGATAAAATGAAACATACACACAAAATCATATTGGCTGTCACTTCTGTATGCACTGTTATTATTCTAGGTGTAAGTATCTTTTTTGTTACACAAGCAGTAACAAACAATAAATTAGAAAACACTAGTCAAACAACTCAACACTCAAGCAGCAGCTCAAAACCTGTTGAAGATAAACAAACGACGAAACAGCTTGATCAAGCAAAACAGCTTGCTGCAAGTTATCATTATGATGAAGCCATCGCCTTACTTGAAAAAGACGACGCCAAAGAAGCGCAACAATTGTTAGCAACTTTGAAAAAAGAAAAAGAATCCTTGGTAAAATGGGAAGACCCGACCAAAATCTCACACGTCTTCTTTCATAGTCTGATTGTTGATCCAGCTAAGGCTTTTCATACCCAGCAAGCACAAGGGTATAAAGATTATATGGTCACTATTTCCGAATTCAATAAAACCATTGATCAGTTATATAAAAATAACTATGTTCTTGTTAATCTAAATGGATTAGTCAAAAAAGGAACAGATGGAAAACTGACCTTTACAGGTGTTTCTCTTCCAGAAGGAAAGAAACCGTTAATTCTTTCGCAAGACGATGTCAGCTATTATGAATACATGGACAATTCAGGATTTCCAAGTAAGTTGATTGTCGATAAACAGAACCAAATCAAGAATATTTATATCGACAATAAGAAGGAAACTGTTGGTGACTATGATATGGTTCCATTGATCGATTCATTCATTAAAAAACATCCCGATTTTTCTTATCAAGGCGCCAAAGGAACATTAGCTTTAACAGGCTATAATGGTGTATTAGGTTACCGTACATCAAAATCAGAATATGGTGATAACGAAAAAACAAACAAAGAAATCGAAGCAGCCAAAAAAGTTGCTGATCAATTAAAGAAAGATGGTTGGAGTTTTGCTTCTCATACTTGGGGACACTTGAATATGACACAAGCTTCTTTAGCCGATATCCAACAAGATAATGAACGTTGGCAAAATGAAGTTGCACCTATTTTAGGCAAAACAAATATTTTGATCTACCCATTTGGCGCTGACATCAGCGATTGGCAACCTTATTCTGAAGCAAATCAAAAATTTGCTTACTTGAAACAACAAGGATTTGATATCTTCTGCAATGTCGATGCCTCAACTCCTGCATGGGGACAACTAGGAACTGACTACTACCGTAACGCCAGAATCAATATTGACGGTATCCGTTTCGAAGCTGACCTAAAAGGAGAAAATCCAATACTTGATCAATTTATCAACGTCAAAGAAGTGTATGACCAAAAAGATCGAGGATAGAGGTTGTGAAAGAAGCGTCCAGCTCCGAGCAAATAAGAACTAGATTTCTAAAATAGTTTCTCATATTTTGGAAATCTAGCGCTTATTGCTGAGGAGTTGCTTCTTGAACACCGTGGATAAGGTTATAACGAATATAGTAGCCCACGGCTACAATAATCACATCCTGCTGAAA
>NZ_JBEOZU010000205.1:0-2462 GCF_040298185.1 Streptomyces sp. NPDC001634
ACGTACGCGGGGAGCTGGTCGGCCAGTTGACGGTACGTCAGCCCCGGCCGCCAGGACGGCAGGTGCACCTCGTACACCGAGAACGGCGCCTCGTGCACCGGACGGTCACCACGCCCCGCCATCCACTCCCCGTCGCCCCACTCGTACGACGACTCCGTCACGACCGAGGCGGTCGCCGGGGGGACCTCCGTGCGGCGGGCCATGGGATCCGCGCGTACGCTGTGCGTGCCGTCGGGGCGTGTGATGTCCAGCTTGTAGCGCGTGCCCGGTCCTAGGCCGGGGACGAACAGCTCCCAGACGCCCGAGGAGCCGAGCGAGCGCATCGGGTACGCGCTGCCGTCCCAGTGGCAGAAGTCCCCGCAGACCCGGACGCCCCGCGCGTTCGGCGCCCAGACCGTGAAGCGGGTTCCCCGGACTCCGGCGTGGGTCATGACCCGGGCGCCGAGCGCCTTCCACAGCTCCTCGTGACGTCCCTCTCCGATCAGGTGAAGGTCGAGCTCGCCGAGCGCCGGGAGGAATCGGTAGGGATCATCGCTCTCGAGCACCGTGCCCTCGTAGGCCACGAGGAGCCGGTAGTCCGGTATGTGGCGCAGCGACAGCAGCGCCGAGAAGAAGCCGTCCCCGTCGTCGTGCAGCTCGGCCCATGCGTCGCCCATGACGACGGTCACCGAGAGCGCACACGGGCGCAGCACACGGAAGGCCAGCCCGTCCGGCACCGGATGCGCGCCCAGCACCGAGTGCGGGTCGTGGTGTGCGCCTGCCAGCAGCCGCTCCCGGTCGTCCGGTGTCGCGGGTGCGGGTCTCGGCGTGCCCAGCTGCGGCGAGGAGAGCGGTGGCGGGGACGCAGTCGGGCTTGTCACGTCGTCAGCCTCCTCAGGGCGGGACGCTCGGCGAGGCGTGCGATCGCCGCCATCGGCACGGGCAGCCAGTCCGGTCGGTGCCGGGCCTCGTACAGGACCTCGTACACGGCGCGGTCCGTCTCGTACGCGCGCAGCAGTTCGGGTTCCGCCCGCGGGTCCCAGCCCGCCTCGGCGGCGTAGCCCGCGCAGTACGCCTCCCGGCAGCGCAGCGCCCATGCGGGATGCCACGGCCGCCGGGCGTGGGCGGCGTAGTCGAAGGAGCGGAGCATGCCCGCGACGTCGCGTACCGGGGACTGGGTGCGGCGCCGTTCGGGCAGCGGGCGGGCCGGTTCGCCCTCGAAGTCGATCACGTGCCACTGCCGTCCTGCTCGCAGCACCTGGCCCAGGTGCAGGTCACCGTGGATGCGCTGCGCGGGCCGGGGCGCATCGAGCGCGGCCAGTCCGGTGAAGGCGGACCGCAGCCCGGACGCGTGCGGCAGCAGCTCCGGTACGGCATGGATGGCGTCCCGGAGGCGATCGACCATCCCGGCCGCGAGCCGCTCGCTCTCGCGAGCGCCCTGCGACTCGACGGGGAAAGCCGCGGCCAGCGCCAGATGCACCTCGGCCGTGGCCTGCCCCATCTCATAGGCCTCCTCGGTGAACTCCCGCCCGGACGCAAGTGCCTTGAGCGCCTGCGTCCATCCGTCGACGCCGCCGCGCAGGAACGGCTGGAGCACACCGAGCGTCGCGACCCAGGGGTTCGAGGTGCGGAACCAGGCCACCGTGGCGGGTACGCGGGTGCAGCCCTGCCGAGCGAGTGCCCAGGGCACTTCCAGGTCCGGATTGATTCCGGGCCGCACGCGCCGGAAGATCTTCAGGATGTACACGTCTCCGTACACCAGCGAGGAGTTGGACTGCTCGGCTTCGAGAAGGCGCGGAGCGAGTCCGGCGGGGATCGTCACCCGTCTGTCGCGTTCGAAGCGGAGGGCACCCGCGGTGCCCGGCGTGCGCAGCCGCTCCAGGAGCAGGGACGCCGAGCGCGGTTCCTGGAGGGCGTCGTAGACCAGCAGCCCGGCCAGGGGGCCCTCGGCGACGCGCCCGAGGACGGCCGGGGACTGCCGGGGCGACAACAACTCGCCCATTCCGAGGAAGAGTTGGTAGCAGTCATGGGCCGGGGCGGCGCCCGGTCCACGGCCTCCGGGCGGCTCGGCGTAGTCCGCGCGTATCAGGATGTGCAGGCAGTCCGGGTGCAGCTTGGTCACCGAGAGCAACGCAAGATCCGTGACGGGACGTCCCTTGCCGGCGAACCAGCGCTGGCGCGGCAGCCACTCACGCAGCAGACCGGAGAGCGAGGGCAGCAGCGAGGCGGAGCCGAGGCTCTCCGTACGGAGCGTTGCGGTCTCGGTCTTCGGCATGGCGTCGCGTCCTTTCCGTGGCGGCCGACGCATCAGCGGCCATGAATCAACGGCCATGAATCAACGGCCATGGATCAACGGCTCACGAACAAGTTCACCTTGGTGGCCTTCGGGACGTTCTTCCGGAGCCGGAACCAGTAGAAGCCGTGGCCTGCGAGGGTGAGCAGGTAGGGCAGTTCGCCGATGGCCGGGAAGCGGACCCCGCCGA
>NZ_JBEOZU010000206.1:0-2448 GCF_040298185.1 Streptomyces sp. NPDC001634
CCAGCCTCCGGCCGGGGGGACCCCCAGAGCACGCACCTGACGCCGCAGGGCCCGCCCTCCGGGCGGACGACGGGAGTTTGACGACAGGACCTAGGTCGGCGACATCGGCAGGCTCCTCGACCACGATTCCGCCGCCACGGACACAGCTCCTAGCCGCTGACACTGCTGCCCAGGGCGACCGTCCAGGATGTCGGTGCGTCGTCCTGGAGATGACCGTCGACGGGCGTGCTGCCGGTGGGCCCGACGTCGTCGTACGGGAAGGCGTAGCCGATCGACGCGTACTTGTGGACCAGCCGGGAGTAGTGGTTGGTGACGGCGTTGGTGTAGTACCGCGCGGAGGTGACGCCGCTGGGCTGGTTCTGTCCGCCGGCCAGCAGGAGGGTGCTGCGATTGAGGGCAGCGGCCAGGCGAGCGGCCACGGCGCCGCGTGCGTCGCCGCCGGAGTTGTACAAGGGCCCGCTGTTGCAGCTGAAGATGTCGCTCGCGCTGGGGCGGGTGAAGGGTACGCCGTTGGTGTTGAGGCCGGTGAAGGTGAGGACGCCGCCCGAGACCTTGCCGGTGTAGGTGCCGAGGGACTGGGTGTCCACGGTGAGGGTGGTGCTGGAGAAGCGGCTCCACACTTGGTCGAGGTAGGAGTTCCAGTAGCTGCCGAAGCCCGTGGGGGAGTGCACGGGGGACATGACGCGCAGGACGGTGCCGCTGCCGTTCGTGACCACCAGTGAGTTCCAGGGGGCGCCGTCGGCCCGGTGCTGGGCGACGAGCCCGGACGCGATGGACGACAGCGCTCCTGCGGGCAGCGGGCTGACTGTCTGCCTGCCTGAACTGCCGGTGCTCCGCATGGAGATGGGCGAGGCGACCAGGTCCACGTAGCTGATGTTCGCGTAGAGGTTGGTGCTGTTGTACGTGAACTCGCAGAACGTCCAGTCGGTCAGCCAGTTGGGATCGGTGCTGGTGAACCCGGGCTGCACCAGCCCTGGGCCGGGGTTGACGAAGAACTGGATCTTCTTCCCGACGGAGAACCAGACGCGGCCGCCGATCACGTAGTTGGTGAGGGTGAGTGTGGTGGAGGCGCCGGACGAGCCCAGGGCAATGGAGTAGTCCGGCACGGGCGTCAGCGTCGTGGACGGGTTGGACAGTCTGTGGAAGACCCCGTCCGAGGTGACGAAGCCGGGCCGGCCGCTGCTGTCCGCACCGGAGATGTAGGCGTAGACGGCGTTCGAGCCGGAGTTGTTCTGCAGGGTGATCGGCAGGGGCGCCGCGGCTGAGGCGGTCGAGGCGAGCCCGGGCACCAGGACGGGGGCGGCCGCTGCGGCCACCGGTGCGGCCACAGCGGCGGAGAGGAAGGTGCGTCGTGAGAGCAAGAGGCACACTCCTGGGCAGACGGGACATGCGGCCCCTGGCGGCCGGGTACACGATTGGTGTAGACCTAGTGGCAGTTGGTGGCAGTGTCCGCTCTTGATCATGTACCCGTCAAGATGGGGGCCGGGTGTGAGTGGCGGGGCCGTCATGTGTTCAGAATCCGGAGTCTCCGGCGGGGCGTGGTCTGTCCGGCGCAATGAGCACCGGAGCAACCGGCAGGCCGGCTGACGCGCCCGCACCTCTCCGCCGGACAAGATGTGTTTGCAGACGGACCCTGGCTAGTCCGACTGCCGGTGGTCCACGTACTCGTACACCGAACCGTCCGGGTGCAGGGCGATCAGATTGCGGCCGACCGGCGTCGGCACCGGGCCCGCCAGGATGCGGGCGCCCGCGTCGATGAGGGTCCGGTGCGCCTCGTCGACGTCCTTCACCGCGATCGTCGCAGCGACCTTGCGCAGGATCTCGAGCTCGGACTCGGGTCCGCTCATCAGCAGGAAGCAGCCGACCGCGGCCACCTGGACACCGCCGCGTTCGAAACGGAGAGCTCTGCCGCCCGCGAGACGTTCGTAGAAGGGGACCGCGGTCTCCAGATCGTCGACGCACACACGCAGCGAGGCTCCGAGAATCTCCATACGGACGAGCCTAGTTGGGGCCGACCGGAGAGGAGATCGTTTCGGACGGATCCCGGGCGCGCACACGGCGTTACGGGCGCCGGGGCCCGGGTACCCGGCGGGCATGAACCGCAAGGATCACCTGGATCACCTGGATCACCTGGAACATCTGGACAAGCACCTGGTCGACGAACTGACGCAGGTGGCACGTGAGGCCCTGCGCGACGAACTGCGTGAGCAGACGCGCAAGCAGCGCCGTACGGCGGCGCTGTACGCCGCGTCCGGCGCCGTCGGCCTGTACGCGGGCGCCGCGCTGGCGCTCGCCCTCGGCCTGGCACTGGCGCTCGGCCTGCCCGGCTGGGCGGCCGCGCTGATCACGGCGGCGGTACTGGGCGTGGCCGCCTACCTGCTGCGCGGCGCCGCCCAGGCCCACGGCCTCAAGGACGGGGGAGGTACCCCCACCGGCGGGCACGGCACC
>NZ_JBEOZU010000207.1:0-2309 GCF_040298185.1 Streptomyces sp. NPDC001634
GCCTCCATCGACGCCGCGAACACCGGCGAGACATCCCACAACTCCCGCCCCATACCAACCCACTGCGCCCCCTGACCCGGGAACACAAACACCACATCATCGGCAGCGTGGGCGACCCGCCCCCGCACCACCGATGTCGGCGTCACATCGTCATTCGCCCCCAAGCCCTGGACGCCGAGGGTCAGTTCACCCGGATCGGAGCCCAACACCACGGCCCGGTTCTCGAACGCCGTACGCGTCGACGCCAGCGACCACGCCACATCCACCGGCCGCACACCCTCGCCGACCGACTCCACGAACGACACCAACCGGCCCGCCTGACCGGCCAGCCCATCCCCACCACGACCTGACACCACCCACGGCACCGGACCGCCCTCGCCGAACACGGTCACGGCAGTATCCGTACCGGATCCGAGCCGCGTCGCAACCGGGGACTCCTCGAGCACCACGTGCGCATTCGTCCCGCTGATACCGAACGACGACACGCCCGCCCGTCGCGGACGCCCCTCGGTCGCCGGCCAGTCCACGGCCTCCGTCAGCAGCGACACCGCACCCGCCGACCAGTCGACGTGCGGCGTCGGTTCGTCGACGTTCAGGGTCCGTGGAAGCACATCGTGCTGCAACGCCAGCACCATCTTCATCACACCGACCACACCCGCAGCGGCCTGCGTGTGGCCGATGTTGGACTTCAAGGAACCGAGCCACAAAGGCCGTTCCGGGTCCCGGCGCTGACCGTATGCAGCCAGCAACGCCTGGGCCTCGATCGGGTCGCCCAGCGTCGTGCCCGTACCGTGCGCCTCGACGACGTCCACGAGGTCCGGCGTCAGCCGGGCATTGGCGAGCGCCGCCCGGATGACGCGTTCCTGCGACGGCCCGTTGGGCGCGGTCAGACCATTGCTCGCACCGTCCTGGTTGACCGCCGAACCGCGGATCACCGCCAGCACGGGATGACCGTTGCGCCGCGCGTCCGACAGACGCTCCAGCAACAGCACACCCACACCCTCGCCCCAGCCCGTACCGTCCGCACCCGCCGCGAACGGCTTGCACCGACCGTCCGGCGCAAGCCCCCGCTGCCTGCTGAACTCCACGAAGATGCCGGGTTCCGCCATCACGGTCGCCCCTCCGGCGAGCGCGAACG
Source organism: Streptomyces sp. NPDC001634 (assembly GCF_040298185.1). NCBI lineage: Bacteria > Bacillati > Actinomycetota > Actinomycetes > Kitasatosporales > Streptomycetaceae > Streptomyces > Streptomyces sp. NPDC001634. The sequence goes on from NZ_JBEOZU010000207.1 coordinate 1,139, forward strand.
AGCACTCGCCGGAGCGCAGGGCCTGGACGGCGAGGTGCAGCGCGACCAGCGAAGACGAGCACGCCGTGTCCACGGTCACCGCCTGTCCGCGCAGGCCGAGGATGTAGGCGATACGCCCGCTGGCCACGCTGCAGGAGGTGCCGGTCAGCAGATACCCGTCGACGGACTCGGGAGCCTGATGCAGTCCGGGGCCGTACTCCTGCTGCATGAGTCCCACGAACACTCCGCCGTCGCGCTCGCGCAGGGTTTCCGGGTCGATACCGGCTCGCTCCAGTGCCTCCCAGGAAGTCTCCAGCAGCAGTCGCTGCTGGGGATCCATGGCCTCGGCCTCGCGCGGCGAGATACCGAAGAAGCCGGGGTCGAATTCGGCCGCGTCGTACAGGAACGAGCCGGAGCGCGCATAGGTCGTTCCGTGATGTTCCGGGTCGGGGTGGTACAGGTTGTCGAGGTCCCAGCCCCGGTCGACGGGAAAGGCGGAGATCGTGTCAGCGCCGGTCGAGAGCAGTTCCCAAAGTTCCTCCGGTGTGCGGATGCCACCGGGCAGACGACAGCCCATGGCCACGATGGCGATGGGGTCGTCGTCCGTGGCGGGCATCGGGTCCGCGGATGCCCCGGGGTCGGACTCGGTGCCGCCGTGGAGCAGACCACGCACGTGACGGGCGAGAGCCCGCGGTGTGGGGTGGTCGAAGAGGACGGAGCCGGGCAGAGAGAGCCCGGTCTCCGCGACCAGCCGGTTCCGCAGTTCGACGGAGGTCGCTGAATCGAAGCCGAGCGCCTTGAAAGTGAGGGTCGCGTCGACGTCACCCGCTGTGGCATGTCCCAGTACGACGGCGGCGTGCGCACGGACCCGCTGCACCCAGTCGTCGTGCCGCGTCGGCAAGGAAACGGATTCGACTTCGGTCGCCTCAACCGGTTCGGCCAGGGAGACCGTACGACGACGGGACGCGCCGCCCTCCAGCCAGTAGCGGCGGTGTTGGAAGGCGTAGGTGGGGAGAGAGATGGTGCGGGCGTCGTGTCCGGCCAGGACTGCCGTCCAGTCGACGGGGATGCCGCGTACCCATGCCTCGGCCAGGGAGGTCAGGAACCGAGGGGCACCGCCTTCGTTGCGGCGCAGGCTGCCCACCACCACCGCGTCGGGGGCCGCTTCCTGCACCGCCATGCCCAACACCGG
>NZ_JBEOZU010000208.1:0-2181 GCF_040298185.1 Streptomyces sp. NPDC001634
CAAATCTTATAGGAAAGGGATTTGGAATCATAGTTGATATTGTAGGTGGAAAATCCGGAAAAACTCTTGCGTTGAGAGCAGAATTTGATGCTCTTGCTATTTTTGAAGATAATGATTTAAGTTTTAAATCGGTCAATCCAGGAGTAATGCATGCCTGTGGACACGATGCACATACTGCATATTTGATGGTACTTGCTAGAGAACTAGTAAAAATAAAACAAGAACTTCCGGGAAGAGTTAGAATTGTCCATCAACCAGCAGAGGAAGTATCTCCTGGTGGTGCCAAAGGTATGATTAAAGCAGGAGCTCTTGACGGTGTCGATAATATGATCGGGGTTCATGTGATGACTACAATTAAAACAGGGGTCATTGCCTATCATAATAAAGAAACTCAAACGGGACGTTCTAATTTCACCATTACAATCAAAGGAAACGGAGGTCACGCTTCTATGCCACAATTAAGTAATGATGCAATAGTAGCCGCTAGTTACTTTGTAACTGAACTCCAAACAGTAATTTCAAGAAGAATAGATCCATTTGACATGGGTACTGTAACTATTGGATCATTTGATGGAGCAGGAAGTTTTAATGCTATACAAGATAAAGTAGTGTTAAAAGGGGATGTTCGGATGATGAAAGAAACAACTAGAAAAGTCATCCGAGACCAAGTGAAACAAATTGCTAAAGGCGTTGGAGTAACCTTTGGGGTTGAAGTGATTGTAGATTATGACGATAACTATCCTGTACTCTTTAATTCAGAAAATCTCACTCACTTTGTAGTTGACAGCTTAAAAGATCAGAATATTTCAGAAGTCAATAATATAGTCGATTTAGGACCACAAAATCCTTCTGAAGATTTTTCATATTATGGGCAAGTTGTACCAAGTACTTTCTTTTACATTGGTGCACAGCCTGAAGACGGCGGAAATTATCCCCATCATAGCCCTTTATTTAAAATGAATGAGAAAAGTATTTTAATCGCGGCTAAAGCAGTTGCAACTGTAACTATAAACTATCTATTTTTCAATAAAAAAATGTAGATTTACAAATAGCAAGATTTGTAGCTAAAGTTGCTCCTTCGTTATTTAATAAACTTATAAAAATATTTCTATCCTCTGTCCAGAAAAAGGTTGTATTATGGACGAGATTTAATTCACCGTCCGTCAAACTACGATACTGCGATGTCACTTAATGACAAGGTTTTGTATGTGTCCACAAATTCCGAGTTCTCTGTCTTGATGACAAATAACGTTCCAGAATATGCGTTGCTTACGTCCGGTAAAGGTTTTTTGAAGAATTTGGAAGATACGACAGGGCTTCTTGACGTTAAATATGACAATGTAGTAGGCAATTATGATATTGATAAGGCTGACATTGTTTATTATGTGTATGGTTTGCTTCATTCACCCGAATATCGGGATATGTATGCCAATGATTTAAAAAAGAGCTTGGCGCGGATTCCGCTAGTCCGAAATAAAGAAGCGTTTATTCGGATTGGAAAGGAGTTATCTAATCTGCATCTGAATTACGAGAAACAAGTGTCATACCCTGGAGTGACGGTGTCAGTTAGCTCTGATGATTATAAAGTGACTAAGATGAAACATCCTAAAAAAGGAGCCTTAGACACTATTATTTTCAATAATTCAATAACTATCTCGAACATACCAGAGAAAGATCCACCACCAACAATATTAGATAATTCTCCTAACTTACGCTCTTCCCAATCATCCGTAAATCCCGGAAACCTTAATTCTGGAACTTTCTTTTTAACTGAATCATCTATTTTCGCCATAGTCCCCACCATTTTCTTGGTTTTTCTTGTTCTTCTATCCTTTTTTGATCTTTGATTTGTTCCTGCAAATTTTCCAACTTCTCTTTAAGAGCGTTCACTTCATCTTTATATTGATTGTCTAAGTGTTTGAATTCTGTTTCCTGTGAGGGCATTTTGAGAGCTTTTAAGCTGTCATTTTCTGCTTTGTATTCTTCTAACAACTTTTTATCTTGTAAGGCTAGTCGTTGTTGCTGATCTAAAAGATTTTGAGTTTGTTTTTGTACGTCTACTAAACTTTTTATCTGTTCGTCTTTAACAGATATTTGATTATCTTTATTCTTTTCCCACTTAGGGATTGTCACAGGAAAGTGTTTGTCTGAAAATGCGACCCAATACCTTAGACCCTGGCT
>NZ_JBEOZU010000209.1:0-2118 GCF_040298185.1 Streptomyces sp. NPDC001634
CCTACCGGCCCGCTCCGAAGCCATGATCCACCTAGCCATGACCGACCTGATGGCCCGCCGCCTCACCGGCGAAGCCACCATCTCCTGGCGCGACCGGATCAAATCCGCATCACGGGATGAAACAACGGGAGAAAACGACCTCTAAGGTTTGCAGCTCCTTGTGCCAGCCGACGTCAGAGTCGGAACGCCGTGGTCACCTGCTCAGCGAGATCGTCTTCCGTCATCGTGGTGTCGACCTGGATGGTGCGCAGTCGGAGACGCTCGGTTTCCTCCTTGAGGCGTCTTGTAAACAAGCGGTCACGTTCGGCAATGTTGCGGTCGGCCGTTGATGGATCACTGGTCTTCCATACGAACCCTTCCCCTGGTACCGACCGCCTGCGGATGGCGGCCTGGCGGAAAACGGGTGTGGGAAGAAGCCAGACGGCGTGCTCAGGAGCAGCGAGTAGAGGCTTGACGAGGTGCGGCAGCAGCCGGAATCCCTCGACGATGACGCACGGCTCCGGCGGCAGGCGAAGGAGGTCTTCAACGATCAGACCGAAGCCCTCACCTCGAAACCAATGGAACGTCTCAAACATGACTTCCGGAGACCGGTTCACCCATCGCTCGTCCATGTCCATGGCGATGAACTTGTGCAGAAAGGGGGCCTCCTCGGGGGTGGTCCGCCCCGCGTGATCCCGCATCACCTCGTCGGTCGCGTAGAGGCGCCAACCGTAGCGGTCGGCCAGTCGGCGGGCGGTCGTCGACTTGCCTGCACCACTCCCTCCACCGATCCAGAAAACGTGCCGCAGCCGTGCCGGAAGCCCTGCAGTGTCGGCCACCTCTTCATACTGTCCGGGCTGCATCTATCTCCGATCCAATGGGACGACCAAGGCGACCTCATTGTGGTCGTCGTTGTTGGCGGCTTTCTCTGAATCTACCGGCCGGAGGCTGGCCAGGGCCTTGCGAGCGAGCCGTTGGTAGCGATCGTTCGCCCGGCGATTCGGCTGAGGTCGGGCATGCCGAGGTTCACGGTGGTTCGCTGATCGATCTGGGCGAGCTAGGCCTCGGCCCCCGAGATGCTGACCTGGAGTCCAACAACTTCGCCGAGCCAGCCCTCGCATTCGGCTTCCGCGATGCGTGCGTTGAGGTTGTCGATGATCTCGGCCAGGCGTGGCCTTTGGGCGGGGTCGGGCCGCAGCATGGAATAGCGGACGCAGGCTTCTCTGAACTTGCGGTTGTGGAGCGGAAGTTGAGGGTATGGTCCGGGCAGTCTCTGGATGTCGGCTCTGGCCGGAGATTCCATGCGCTCGTGCGCCTGGGGTGCCCAGTTTGCGTCGCCATCCAGCACGGTTCCCTTTCCGGGGAGAGTCCTGGAGGTTGACACATGCCCGTGTGGCTGTCGCGCCCGTTTCTCGTTGCCTTGTTCCTGCTGCCTCTCCTTACGGTCGTGTTGTTGTCCGCGCCGGCATGGCTGACGTGGCCCTTTCTTCCCTCTCAGCGCCAAGAAGTCGTGTTGGCGGTTCTTGACCGCCTTGTCCAATGGACTCGGGCAGCGATGCCCCGTGCGGGCCACGGCCGATCCCAGGCGTACTGACGCTCCCTGAGCTTGATCGACGGAGTCATTGGGCCGTTGGGTCGGCTGCTGCCTTGCGCGGAGTGGGGATACCGAGGTCGACGACGGTATGGCTGTCGCGGCGGTGGTCGATCTGGGCAAGCTTTTCCTCAGCGCTGGCGAGGCTGACCCGCAGTCCCTCGACTTCGTCGAGCCAGCCTTCCCGTTCGGCGGTCGGTGACCGCGCTCGCGCACAGGTCAAGGTCGAAAGCGCTCCCGCTGGGAGTTGATCGAGCCGGTCCTGACGGCCTGGCGCTTCGACGCCCCGATGTGGTCCAGCGGCATAGTGAACTCCGCTGCGGGTCCCGGCAGGTTTCCCACCCCGTAGACCCGGATGGCGGCCGTGTGGGAGACCACGCCCGCTGTCGGCAGCTCGCGGTCCCACGCCGGCCGATCAGGGGCTAGACGAGTAAGTCCGAAGGGGCCGGGTGCATGAAGCGAGGGTCTCGTTGGTCCGTTTGTGACGACAGACCTCGAAACCCTCGCGACCGCACTGTACGTGAAGATCGATGACTCTCTGGCGGGAT
>NZ_JBEOZU010000210.1:0-2033 GCF_040298185.1 Streptomyces sp. NPDC001634
TAGTTGGCCTGCCCGGCGCCACCGAATGTGCCCGCGACGGAGGAGAAGACCACGAACGTCGAAAGGTCCGCGTCGCGGGTCAGCTCGTGCAGGTGCGCCACGGCGTCCACCTTCGGACGCATGACCTTGGCCAGCCGGTCCGCGGTGAGCGAGGCGACCACGCCGTCGTCCAGGACACCGGCCGTGTGGACCACGCCCGTCAGCGGGTGGTCGCACGGGATGGCCGCGAGGGCGGTGGCGAGCTGGTCGCGATCCGCGACATCCAGGGCCGCCACCTCGACCTCAGCGCCCAACTCGGCGAGCTCGGCCACGAGTTGCTCAGCGCCGGGAGCTTCCAGGCCCCGGCGGCTGGCCAGCAGCAGATGCCGAACGCCGTGCTCCGCGACCAAGTGGCGGGCCACCAGCGCGCCCAGACCCCCGGTACCGCCGGTGACCAGCACGGTCCCGTCCGGGTCCAGCGGGGCCGGGACGGTCAGGACCACCTTGCCCACATGCCGCGCCTGAGACAGATACCGGAACGCCTCCGAAGCCCTGCGCACATCCCAGCACGTCACCGGAAGAGGCTCCAGCACCCCGGCCTCGAACAGGGCGACCAGGTCGGCCAGCATCTGACCGATCCGCTCCGGCGCCACATCCATCAAGTCGAACGCCTGATACAACACGCCAGGATGATCCGCCGCAACGGTCTCCGGGTCACGGATGTCCGTCTTGCCCATCTCCAGGAAACGCCCACCCCGCGGCAGCAACCGCAGCGACGCATCCACGAACTCACCCGCCAGCGAGTCCAGCACGACATCCATGCCACGACCACCGGTCACCGCAAGGAAGGCCGCCTCGAACTCCGTATCCCGCGACGAGGCAATATGACGCTCATCCAGACCCAGGCCACGCAGGGTGTCCCACTTGCCCGCACTCGCCGTACCGAACACCTCAGCACCCAAATGCCGCGCCAACTGGGTGGCGGCCATGCCCACACCACCGGCCGCCGCATGCACCAACACCGATTCCCCGGCCCGCACACCACCCAGATCGGTCAACGCGTAATAGGCCGTCAGGAACACCACCGGCACGGATGCGGCCTGCGCGAACGACCAGCCCGCCGGAACCCGCACAAGAGTCCGCGCATCCGCCACCACCACCGGCCCGAACGAACCCGAGAACAGGCCCATCACACGGTCACCGACCACCAGCCCGGACACACCCGGACCGACCTCGGTCACCACACCGGCACCCTCCAGACCGAAGTCCCTCGCATCACCGGGATACATACCGAGTGCGTTGAGCACGTCACGGAAGTTGACGCCCGCCGCCCGCACCGCGATGCGGACATGGCCTTGCGTCAGCTCGGCCTCCGCCTCCGGGACCGGCCGCAGCGCCAGCCCCTCCAGCGTCCCCTTCTCCACGACATCCAGCCGCCACGCCGACTCCCCCACCGGAACCGCCAGCCCCGTACCCGTCGACACCCGGCCAAGACGGGGCGCATAGACGGTCCCGCCCCGCACCGCCACTTCCGGCTCACCCGAAGCGAGTGCCGACGCCACGACAGCCCAGGACTCCTCCGCACCGTCCACATCCACCAGCGCAAACCGCCCAGGGTTCTCCGCCCGAGCCGCCCGCACCAGACCCCACACCGCAGCCAGAGCCGGATCCGGAGCCCTCTCATCGAGCGCCAGGGCCCCTTCGGTGACGATCACCAGACGGGCACCCTCGAACCGCTCCTCCGCCAGCCACTCCTGCACGCATGCGAGCACACCGTCCGCGACCTGGTGCGCGGCCTCGACCGCAGCCCCTGTCGGCCGCTCTACCCGCACCAGAACGTCCGCTCCGGGCTCGACCGCCGTACCGGGAAGACCCGTGGGGAGGTCGGGACCGTACGTCGGGCCTTCGACGGCCGCTTCGATCAGTACGGGAGCCCAGTCGGTCTGGAAGAGGCTGTCCGGGCGGCCGGCGTCTGCCGTGGCCAGATCGCCGGACGCCTCCCGCAGTACCAGCGACTCCACCGAGGCGACCGGACCGCCCGCCGGATCGGCCAG
>NZ_JBEOZU010000211.1:0-2016 GCF_040298185.1 Streptomyces sp. NPDC001634
TGTCTAGTCCCGGGTGATGTTTGACGTTCTGGTCCCAGTTGATGCTTGACGTTGGGCCTAGACAACATCGGAAATCTTGTGGGGCTTGTTCGCCTTCACGTGGCGGACGGGGATGTCGGTGGTGCGCTGGATGATGCGGACCTGGCCGTCCAGTTCCACGGTGATCGTCGACTCCGCCACGTGCATGGTCACGGTCTGCCCCGCGTAGGGTCGGCCGAGGGAGACAACCTGGCGGCAGACCATGACCGTGCCCACCGCGCTGACCCGCCGCTGGATGCGGACCGGTTCGACCCGCGGCCGGGGCGGCGGGCCCGCGGGCCGCAGCCCGTGCAGCCGCTGCACCTCATCGCTGGTCAGAGGGTTGGGCCGCACCCGCAGCAGCTCCCGCGAGGACGGGTCGAAGAACGACAACGTGGCCTCGTCGATGCGGATACTCACCCGGCGGCCGCCCAGGATCTCCGCCGCCAGCACCTGGCGCCCACCCAGGCCCACCAGCCCGTGATTGTTCACGCTCCGGTCCACCTCGAACGCAGCCCCGTCCCCGGCCGGCAGCGGAGACGGCCCCGCCGCACGCCCTCCCCGTGCCGCCAGCTGAGCCAGGTCCGCCACCGACAGGTGGGAGCGCACCGACTTGATCCGCACTCCGGCGATCAGCAGGTGGATCACCTGGGTATCGACCCAGAACGTCACCGTCAGCCCCGAGCGGGCCGGTCCGAGCCAGAACTGCTTGCCCCCGACCTGCAGATTCCCACTCGGCGGTACCACCCGCTCGAACTCCACCGGCCCACCTTGCTCGGCCGGCACCACACCCTCCGGCCCCGGAACCGGCAGCTCGGATGCCTCCGGCGCCACCACGGCGGGCACCACCTCAACCGAGTCCACGGCAGGAGCAGGCACCACAGAAGTCGTCCGCTGCTGCGGGGCGAGCGAGAGCACACCGGGCACCTTCAGACCCAGCACCTCCCGCTCCTCGTCCGGAACGGGCGTGAACCGGTCCGCGGGAGCCTGCATCTCCAGCGCCTGATGCGGACGCAAGGAGTTGTACTCCTCCACCCATCCATCCAGCGCCCTCTGAGCCGCCTCGATGCTCTCGAACGCACCACAGTGGTCCAGGAGTTCACGCCGAAGCGTCTGATGGAACCGCTCCACCTTCCCCGTCGTGGTCGGCGACGCCGGCTGCGTCAGGCGATGCGCGATCCCGTTCTCCCTACAGATCCGGTCGAACAACACCTCACCGCCCTGCCCGAACCGGTCAGTGAACTGCTTGCCGTTGTCCGTCAGCACCTCCTCCGGCACCCCGAACGCCCTCAGCGCACCCACGAAAGCCGCGCAGACCGCCTGACCCGTCGCCCGGACCACCACCGCCGCGATCACGCAATACCGGGAGTGATCGTCCACACCGGTCACGATCTTCGCCTCGGTCAGCTCACCGGTGACCGGGTTGACCAGCATCACCCCGCCGACTATGTCCATCTGCCACAACTGCATGGGGCGATCCCGCTGCCAGCGCTTGTAGTCCGACCGCTTCCGGCGCCGCACGCCCGGCTCCACCAGCCCATGCCTGATCAAGATTCGGTACACCGTCATCCGCGACGGCACCGGGCTCACCACCCCGGCCCGCTCCAGGACATGAGCGATCCGCCGCGGACCCCACCCGGGATGCTTGCGCCGCAGCTCGCACACCGCCGCCTCCACCTCGGCAGAAGCCTGATGCGGACACGACGTCGGCCTACGCGAACGATCCGCCAAACCGGCCAGACCGGAGGCGGCATACCGGGACTTCCACCCGCTGACCGTCTGCCGGGACACCCCCATCTGAGCGGCGACCTCCGTCACGGTCGCACCCGCCAGCACCGCGAGGACAGCCCGGTATCTCTGCTCGACAACCGACAACTCCACCAGCGCCAATCCCGGCCTCCTGCCACACGCCGCAACGACGCGCACAGAAAAGCCGATCACGGCCACTGTCAACCATCAGCTGGGACCGAAGTGTCAAGCATCTCCCGGGACCGGACA
>NZ_JBEOZU010000212.1:0-1976 GCF_040298185.1 Streptomyces sp. NPDC001634
TTCCTTAGAAAGGAGGTGATCCAGCCGCACCTTCCGATACGGCTACCTTGTTACGACTTCACCCCAGTCATCGGTCTTACCTTAGGAAGCGCCCTCCTTGCGGTTAGGCAACCTACTTCGGGTACTCCCAACTCCCGTGGTGTGACGGGCGGTGTGTACAAGGCCCGGGAACGTATTCACCGCGGCGTGCTGATCCGCGATTACTAGCGATTCCGACTTCATGTAGGCGAGTTGCAGCCTACAATCCGAACTGAGAATGGTTTTAAGAGATTAGCTAAACATCACTGTCTCGCGACTCGTTGTACCATCCATTGTAGCACGTGTGTAGCCCAGGTCATAAGGGGCATGATGATTTGACGTCATCCCCACCTTCCTCCGGTTTATCACCGGCAGTCTCGTTAGAGTGCCCAACTTAATGATGGCAACTAACAATAGGGGTTGCGCTCGTTGCGGGACTTAACCCAACATCTCACGACACGAGCTGACGACAACCATGCACCACCTGTATCCCGTGTCCCGAAGGAACTTCCTATCTCTAGGAATAGCACGAGTATGTCAAGACCTGGTAAGGTTCTTCGCGTTGCTTCGAATTAAACCACATGCTCCACCGCTTGTGCGGGCCCCCGTCAATTCCTTTGAGTTTCAACCTTGCGGTCGTACTCCCCAGGCGGAGTGCTTATTGCGTTAGCTGCGATACAGAGAACTTATAGCTCCCTACATCTAGCACTCATCGTTTACGGCGTGGACTACCAGGGTATCTAATCCTGTTTGCTCCCCACGCTTTCGAGCCTCAGTGTCAGTTACAGGCCAGAGAGCCGCTTTCGCCACCGGTGTTCCTCCATATATCTACGCATTTCACCGCTACACATGGAATTCCACTCTCCTCTCCTGCACTCAAGTCTACCAGTTTCCAATGCATACAATGGTTGAGCCACTGCCTTTTACACCAGACTTAATAAACCACCTGCGCTCGCTTTACGCCCAATAAATCCGGACAACGCTCGGGACCTACGTATTACCGCGGCTGCTGGCACGTAGTTAGCCGTCCCTTTCTGGGTAGTTACCGTCACTTGATGAGCTTTCCACTCTCACCAACGTTCTTCTCTACCAACAGAGTTTTACGATCCGAAAACCTTCTTCACTCACGCGGCGTTGCTCGGTCAGACTTTCGTCCATTGCCGAAGATTCCCTACTGCTGCCTCCCGTAGGAGTTTGGGCCGTGTCTCAGTCCCAATGTGGCCGATCACCCTCTCAGGTCGGCTATGTATCATCGCCTTGGTGAGCCTTTACCTCACCAACTAGCTAATACAACGCGGGATCATCTTTGAGTGATGCAATTGCATCTTTCAAACTTAAAACTTGTGTTTAAAGTTTTTATGCGGTATTAGCATTCGTTTCCAAATGTTGTCCCCCGCTCAAAGGCAGATTCCCCACGCGTTACTCACCCGTTCGCTGCTCATCCAGTCGGTACAAGTACCAACCTTCAGCGCTCAACTTGCATGTATTAGGCACGCCGCCAGCGTTCGTCCTGAGCCAGGATCAAACTCTCAAATAAAGTATTTAAGTCACCTTAGTGACTGGCTTGTCTTTCATTATTGATTGACAGATTTTTGATGTATCTTACTACATCACATGAGTCATTCTTCTTTATTCAGTTTTCAATGGTCTAGCTTATCGCTTCAAGACCCTCGTCTCTTGCGACAACTATTATATTCTATCAAACCTAACTAAACTTGTCAAGAATTAACTGTGACTTTTATACCTTTTTTTATCTTACGTTCGCTTTTTCCCTCTCCTGTATTCGCTTTATTTCATGCCACCACTAGCTTTGGTAAATTAAAAAAATTAGTCTTTTTTAACTTGCTTTTTTCTTCTCTTATCAAAAAACTCCCTATTTTTATTAAAATAGGGAATTCCTCTTCACTCTTCGTCTTCTGAAAATAAGATGGCCTTTATTTTTTCACGAAGGCGATACC
>NZ_JBEOZU010000213.1:0-1958 GCF_040298185.1 Streptomyces sp. NPDC001634
CCCTCACGCCCATCCCCACGCCCCGGCGGGGGGGGGCGCGCCCCGCTGCACGCGCCCACGGGGCGCCGCCGCGGGCGCGCCCCCGGCCAGTCCCGCTGGGGCGCGCCCGCTCGGCCGTAGCAGTCAGGCGGGGGCCAGGGCCGGCTCCCGCTTCTCGGCCCGAGCCTTAACCCCCAACCGCCCGCTGGCGTCCCCCCTAAGCCGCAGGGCGCGGGGGAGGGGGCGCGTCTCCCGCAGGCTCGGTGCGGGGCCCACCGGCACGAGCAGGGCGTGGTCGCCGGCCCGGGCCCGCTGCGAGAACCAGATGATCTTCCCCCCGGTGTTGGTGGCGCAGCAGCCCCAGCCGTTGCTCAGTGCCGCGATCTGCGCCAGGCAGCCGGCCGGCGCGTAGTGCGGCCTGATGTCGCGTTCGCTGTCCTGTACCGCGGTGATGAGGTGCTGACCGTTCCACCACATCTCGATGGTGGTGTTCTTGTCCGTCGCGTGTTCGTCGATCGTGCGCAGCAGCGCATCGGAACACTGACAGACGGGCTCGACGAGCGTGTCCAGATTCCAGTACCGGAGATGGGCGGCCAGAATTCTCCGGACCTGTCCTATCCGCTCCGGGCTGATCTCCACGTCGAGATGGTAGTAGCAGGGCGCTGCGGTCTTCATCGTCGTTGGCTCCTCACCGGCGAAGCTCTACTCCTCCTCGCCCCAGTGGGCGCGAGCCCCGATCACGAAGCGTGAGCGGTCATCGCTTCTGAGTCAGTCCCAGAGTGCGATTGCTACTCCATTCGTGCAACACGAAGCCCACGCACCACTGTGGTTGAAACCACGCACCACTGTGGTTGAAAACCGAACAGGACGCTGGGTGGCGCCCCGTGCACCATGGGTGAAGGTCTCGAGCGCCGTAACGGACCGATACCGCTCCGTCCACGGCCTTCGCGCACCGTCCGGACCGCGGCCCCGCGACCGTCCGGAACCGTGCTCCAGCGCAGAGAGTGGGAGGTGACCGGCGCCATGCTGCTGCCAGCCACAGCCGAGGTCGCCAGACATCTCGAGCGGTACCGGGCGTGGGAACGTCTGATGCTCGCGTCCCCCGACAACCGCGCGGTACGCGGCAACTTCGAGAACACGGGCTACACCCTGTGCGTGCTGATGGGCAAGCGCTGTGCGCGCGAGGCCGTCGACGCTGCCGAGGTCTATCTGAGGGCCCATGTGGCCCCTGAGCGGGCCGTGCACAAAGCCCGCCCCATGCCGTCGGTGATCGCGTAGGGAGACGTCGTACCCGGCTGTGGGCCGAGGACCGGAGAGCCGGCGTCCGCCGAGGCTCGAGACCGGGGGAGGAGGTGAAATCGATGGAACCGCAGGCCGTGCACCGCGACGGGACGACCCCCCTCGCCGGCCGTGCAAGGCCCACGGTCGGACGCATCCCGATCATCGATGTCCGCCCGGCCGTCGACCGCGGCCGGCGTCCGGCGAAGGCGGTGGAGGGGGAGACCTTCCAGGTCACCGCGACGGTCTTCGGCGAGGGGCATGACGCCATCGGCGCCAACGTCGTCCTGCTGGACCCCGACGGCCGCCCCGGCCCGTGGACGCCGATGCAAGAGCTGGAGCCGGGTGGCGACCGCTGGGGTGCCGAGGTGACTCCGCGCTCGGTCGGCAACTGGACGTATCTGGTGGAGGCGTGGAGCGATCCGGTCACCACCTGGCGGAAGCACGCGAGGATCAAGGTCCCGTCGCGCATCGACGTCGCGCTGGTCCTGGAGGAGGGCGCCGGCCTGTACGAGCGGGCCGCCGCCGGAGTGCCGGACGGACCGCAGCGGGAGACGATTCGGGCGGCCGTCCGCGCCCTGCGTGACGAGTCCCGCCCCCCGGTCGCCCGTCTGGCGGCGGCGTTGACGCCGGAGGTGGATGGGGTTCTGGCTCGTCATCCGTTGCGGGAGTTGGTGTCGTCGTCGGATCCGTTGCCGTTG
>NZ_JBEOZU010000214.1:0-1919 GCF_040298185.1 Streptomyces sp. NPDC001634
TACAACTATCATTCCAATTTTTTCATAAATCTTTTTATAATTATTTAGTACCATGAAGAAGCAAAATGTGATTACAAACACTAAAATACCTGGAAGTATATTATATCTTATGAGTAAATTAATTGAGCTACTCCCAAGTCCAATGTTTCCACAAATACTATAAGCTGTGAAAATCCCTGCAACCAAAGAAATTGGTAAGCGAAACTTAGGAAATAATAGATAGTTTCCTTTCTCCTCTAAACTTAATCTTTGATAGAAATATTGAGCAGAAAAATAGAAGAGAAAAGTAGTTAGTATAACAAATCCATCTAATATCAGCCAATGTGAATAGGTATCAAATCGGACAAAAAATGATTGATAATAAATTCCATCATTTTTATTATTGAAAATATTGTTGAAGACATTGTTCAAGATATCTAAAATATTTTGCTTTATCAACTCTAATCCAAAGACAAAGCCGATCAAAGATAAGGCGCCTGTAATCCCCTGTCCCAAAATAGTCCCAGAAAAAAAACCTAAAAAATAGTAACAAATGGCAACTAATAAGATGCAAAATTGGTAGAAAATAATTTTATCTAGAGGATAATTAATATATTGGTGAGGAATGCGACTATAAAGAATGACTAAATTAATGCTAACAGCAGTAATTGCCATTAATAATAAAGGAATTAACGACGTCAATATACTGCTTTTTAAAATTTGTTTTCTTTTATACCCAGACGAAAATAAAATCTGTAAAAAATTTGTCTTGTAATTTAAGAAGGATACTAAAAATCCAGCAACAATGAAAAATAAGCTAATAAGAGTAAAACCACGAAACACGTTTCTGGACGTAAACAAATATCTAAAATTAGTTAAGTCCAGCGCACTTCGCGTGTAAAATAATTTGGCCCTTATATAACCGTAAAATTCTTTAAAAGTCTGTGATTGAATATGAAACTTACCAGTTTTAGAATCAAATTTCAGAAAAATTCCTGCGTCCTGGTTCTCTGCATAATCGACACTTCCTTGGTAATCTTTTGTTTCTTTATATTTTTTATTTACATCATCCTCTTCAGTTTTTTGTGCAGCAAGGTATGAATTATATTGGTCTCTAGCCTCTTGAGAATGGATAAAGTTTTGCTCTCTATGCCAATTTTTTGTGGAGTTAAATCCAATAAAAACAGAGATTAATATTAACAGTATTCCTAAACTTAAAACGATTGGTTTGGCTCGTTTCCAAGTAATTTTGTTCAATTTTTTGTTATCCATTCTTTCCTCACTCTCTTTCATCAGTCATCTCATGACCTGAAAACTTGCTTATAAAAATATCTTCTAAAGTTAAAGGAAGTTCTTCAATCAGTAGTGGTTCACAATTGTTTATTCGTTCCATAAGTTCATCACTATAATTTTCAAAAATCACTGTGCTTACTCGGCCTTCATGAGTAATATGCTTCGCTTCTTGTTTGATAAACTGAGGTAATTCATAGTCTTTAAAAGCAATCTGAAGTTTACAGATTGACATTTTTACTGTAGAAAGATTCAATATAGAAACAATAGAGTGTTCTTTAATAAAAGCACTTGGTCCGCTAGCTTTTCCAACTCATTCAAATTATGTGAAGCTAAAATAATACTTCTCTCTCGATCACTGATTGCATCGATCATTAAATCAACAACCTGTTTCCGTACGATAACATCGAGCCCATCAAGAGGTTCATCTAAGATAATATAGGAACAATTTGAACAAAGCGCAATAATAACGAGGAGTAAGCATTGCATCCCTTTGGAATATTTTTGAAATTGATCATCAGGTAATTGATGTTTTTCGATCAATTCCAAAAATCTCTTACTATCAAAAAGAGGATATAATAGAGAAAAATAACTCTCAATTGTTCGTAATCTCATTTTATTTAATGGTTGATATTGAGGATCAAGGAAAA
>NZ_JBEOZU010000215.1:0-1904 GCF_040298185.1 Streptomyces sp. NPDC001634
CGACACAAAAAAAACCCCAACCCTTACTCTGGGCGGCCCCGCCCAACCCACCCCCCGCCCCCCCGGGGCCGCCCCCCCCCCCCCCCCCCGGGCCCCCCCCCCCCCCCCCGACCCCACCGCGGCACCCGCATCGCGTCCGCGGGAATGTCACAACGTGTCCCCGCCCAGCCCCCGACGAGCCGACGACATCCGGTCAGCAACGAAATCCGTAGCTGATGCACCCATATCCAGCTGACGAACCGTCAGCTCAATCCAGCACCGATCCAGCAGTGGTGCGGATAACCAGGGATGACGACAGGTGACGAGACGTCAGGATATCCAGCACGGATCCAGCAGCGGACACGTCGACGGGGCCGACCCCGAACGGAGCCGACCCCGAACGGAGCCGACCCCACCTGACCTGCACATTTGCCAGCTGGCCGCGCCGATGCTACGGCGGCCGCTAAACGTTGAACCGGAACTCCACCACGTCCCCGTCCTGCATCACATACTCCTTGCCCTCCATGCGGGCCTTGCCCTTGGCGCGGGCCTCGGCGACCGAGCCCGTGTCGACCAGGTCACCGAAGGAGATGACCTCCGCCTTGATGAAGCCCTTCTGGAAGTCGGTGTGGATGACACCGGCCGCCTCGGGAGCCGAGGCGCCCTTCTTGATCGTCCAGGCTCGGGACTCCTTCGGGCCCGCCGTGAGGTAGGTCTGCAGGCCCAGGGTGTCGAAGCCGACGCGGGCCAGGGTCGCGAGGCCCGGCTCGTGCTGGCCGACCGACTCCAGGAGTTCGAGGGCCTCGTCCTCGTCCAGCTCGGCGAGGTCCTGCTCAAGCTTGGCGTTGAGGAAGATCGCCTCGGCGGGGGCGACCAGCGCGCGCTGCTCGTCCTTGAAGGCGTCGTCCATCAGCTCGTCCTCGTCGACATTGAAGACGTAGAGGAAGGGCTTGGTGGTCAGGAGGTGCAGGTCGTGGAGCGGCTCCGCGCGCTCGCTGCCCTGGACGATGCCGTGGGCGAAGAGCGTGTCGCCCTTCTCCAGGATCTCCTTCGCCTCCTCGACGGCCTTCACCTTCGGGGCGACGTCCTTCTTGATCCGCGACTCCTTCTGCAGACGCGGCAGGACCTTCTCGATCGTCTGCAGGTCCGCGAGGATCAGCTCGGTGTTGATCGTCTCGATGTCGTCCTTGGGCGAGACCTTGCCGTCGACATGCACGACGTTCTCGTCCTTGAAGGCACGGATGACCTGGCAGATCGCGTCCGACTCGCGGATGTTCGCGAGGAACTTGTTGCCCAGGCCCTCGCCCTCGCTCGCACCGCGCACGATGCCCGCGATGTCGACGAAGTCGACGGTCGCCGGGAGGATCCGCTGCGAGCCGAAGATCTCGGCCAGCTTGGTGAGACGGGCGTCGGGGACGCCCACGACACCCACGTTCGGCTCGATGGTGGCGAACGGGTAGTTGGCCGCCAGCACGTCGTTCTTGGTCAGGGCGTTGAACAGGGTCGACTTGCCGACATTGGGCAGACCGACGATTCCGATCGTGAGCGACACGTTGCGACTTCCCGTACGTGAGGTTGGAGGACTGGACTGGGCTGTCCGGGCCCGGGTCCGTCAGGAGAGTGTGCGGGCCGATCCACCAGTCTACGGCGTGCCGTGCCCCGCCCCGGCGACGTATCGAACGCTTGGCCAAGGTCACGCCAACGGCGTGTCTGAGGGGCCACTGGGCACATTAACCGACCTAAGTTGGTCCAGTGGAGCAACACAGGACTCGACCCCCGCAGCACGGACCGCGACGCGGTGCGCCCCTTCCCCCGCAGGGCCGACGGGGCGGAGCCGCGGCGGTGCGGTCCGGTACGGCTGCCCGGCCCGGTGGTCCCGGCCGGCCCGAGGCGCGGGGCGGCGGCGCCGGGGCCCGGCCGGCGGG
>NZ_JBEOZU010000216.1:0-1884 GCF_040298185.1 Streptomyces sp. NPDC001634
CGAGGATCGTGGCCCGCCGGTGCGGGCCGGCTCCGAGCCGGCCCAGGACCGGCGTGGCGACGGCGCCGCTGAGCAGCGCGACGGTCAGCGTCCACTGCGCGCTGCCGAGCGAGACGTGGAACGAGGTCGCCACGCTGGTGATGAGCGGCGTCCCGAGGCTGGCGACCGCCGCCACGACCAGAGCGATGAACATCAGGGCGGGGACCAGCAGCCGCGCCTCGGAACGCGCCACCGGGAACGCCTTCACCGCGACCCCGCCGACCGGCTGCCCGGTCACTGCTTCGGCCCTTCGCGGTCCTGGTTTTCGAGCTCTGCCAGATGCTTCAGCGCCGGAAGGGCCGCCACCAGCGCCTCGACCTCGTCGCCGGTGAGCTCGCCGATCAACCGCTCGAACGCGTGGACGCCCGCCTGGCGCCGCGTCCGGACATAGGAGGCGCCGGCCTCGGTCAGGCACACCAGCGTGACCCGCTTGTCGGACGCGTCGCCCCGCCGCTCGACCAGGCCGGACTCCTCCATCACCCGGACCAGCACGGTCATCGCGGGCTGGGTGACGCCCTCGACCGCGGCCAGATCGGTGATGCGCCGCGGGCCGGTCCGGTCCAGGGTGGCCAGGGTGGCGGCGGACGTCAGGCTCATGTCCCGGGGCAGGCGTCTCGCGGCCCTGGTGGCCAGGCCGTAGAGGGCTGCCCCGATGGCGGCGGACGCGCCAGGAGCGGTGTCTTGACGACTCACGCTCGAAGCATAGCATTTTTATATTCATAGTTTATGGAAATGGTCGACTGGCGCGGGCGGCCTCGACCGCTGGGAGCCGGTGACGTCTCAGTGCCCGGCGATAGAATGGCGGCCCGCGCTTCGGCTCACCGAAGCAGCATTCATCCTCGACGCCGCCCACCGGGTCCTGGTCCGCTCCGGCACCAAGGGACTGACCCTGGTGGCCGTCGCCCGCGAGGCCCACGTCGACGTCATCACCGTCTCGTACCACTTCGGCACCCGGCACGGCCTGATCGAAGCCCTCATGGACCGCCTCTACAGCGAGCCGATCGCGGACTTCGCCGACAACGCCCAACACCTGCCCGACCCGCAACAGCGCTGGCACGCCCATCTGCAGAGCGTGCGCCGCATGTACCAGGACCGCGACGCCACCCTCGCCTACTTCGAGATCGCCGCCCTCGCCCTGCGCGACCCGGCGCTGCGGCTGCGCCTGGCCCGCCTCAACGACTGGACCGTCGACGCCTTCACCGAGGCGATCGGCCGCGACGCCGGCCCCTCCGCGGCGGCGCTTGTCTCGTCCACCACGCCGAAGTGATCTCCCTCAAAGGCGACAGCTACCGCGTGCGCGGCCGCGCCCTCGGACGGGATTCCGCGGCCAACACAGGGGAATGACCAACATCAACTGACGCGGCCGGGGTCCATCTTCGGAGTCGAGCACCGGGTCAGCTTTCGAAGACCGCCGACACGACGCACCTCGTTGCGCGGCTGGGCGTCCGTCAGTGCGGCCGGATCTTCTTGAAGCCGGTCGAGCCGCCGCACGGCCTGAGCGGTGCGGCGCAGTGCTGCTTCGGCGAGCGGTCCGCCGGCGAAGCCGTCGTGGACGTGAAGGCCGTCCTCGATGATCTTCACGATGCTTTCCTTTCCGGCCTGGACACCGGCGTCTTCGGAATGAAGACAGCGTCCCTGTTCCGAGCGGGCGGGATCACAGGACGTCCGCACCGTTACCGTTTCGCCCTGCCCTCAGTCCCGCTCAGGGCGTCAGGCGGACGCGTCGAGGGCTGCGTGGGGGCTGCGTCGGTGTAGATCACCACGTCATGGCACCATCGCCCGGCACAGCAGCACGTGCCTGGACCTCATCAGAGCCGACGGTGCCGGCGCCGCAGGACCACTGGG
>NZ_JBEOZU010000217.1:0-1847 GCF_040298185.1 Streptomyces sp. NPDC001634
AAGGCCCGGCTGCCCGTGTCGCGCTCTGCCAGGCGGACGGCTTCCGCTGGGTCACCCTCGAAGGCCGAGCCGCCGTCACCGACGACCCCGAGCGCCTGGCCGAGGCCGTCCGCCGCTACACCGCCCGCTATCGCGCGGCCCCGCCCGCCCCGCTGGACCTGGTCGTCATCGAGATCGCCGTCGACCGCGTCCTGAGCCTCAACCTCTGAATCCCCCATAAGGAAAGCGAAGTGACACCGCGATGCCCACCATCCCCGTCCTCGACTCCACCCTCTACTACCGCGAGTCCGGCGATCCCGACGGGCTGCCGTTCGTCTTCCTCCACGGCAACCCCACCTCCTCCCACCTGTGGCGGAACGTCCTGCCGGGGGTGGCCGCGCCCGGTCGCCGCCTGCTGGCCCCCGACCTGATCGGCATGGGCGACTCCGGCAAGCCCGACCTGGCCTACTCCTTCGACGACCACGCCCGATACCTCGACGCCTGGTTCGACGTCCTCGGCCTTGCCGAGGCCGTCCTCGTCGGCCACGACTGGGGCGGCGCGCTCGCCTTCGGCCGCGCCGCCCGTCTCCCGCGCCGCGTCCGCGGCCTCGCCTTCACCGAGACGATCACCAAACCGCTGGTCGGCGACGAGTTCCCGGCGGCGGGCCGGGAGTTGTTCACCCTGCTGCGTACCCCGGGGGTGGGCGAGGAGATGATCCTGGAGAAGTCGCTGTTCATCGAAGGGCTCCCGGACACGCTCGCCACGTCGCTCGACCCTGCCGACCTGGAGGTCTACCGCCGCCCCTTCCCGACCCCGCAGAGCCGCCGCCCGGTGCTGGCATGGACGCGCATGATGCCGCTGGACGGCGAGCCCGCCGATGTCGTGGCCCGCGTCGAGCACTACGACGCCTGGCTGGCTGCCAGCCCCGAAGTCCCCAAGCTGCTCGCCGCGTTCGAGCCGGGCCCGGGCGCGATGACCGACCGGGGGACGGTGGCCTGGTGCGAGGAGAACATCGCGGGCCTGGAAGTCTCCCACCACGGCCTCGCCGGCCATCACTCCCCGGAGGACCGCCCCGAGGAGCTGGCCGCGGCGATCAACGCCTGGGCCAACCGCCACGGGCTGGCGCGCCAGTAGGGACCCTTGATCCCGGCGGTGCCGATCGCCCCGGGGCCGGCTGCGCTGCCGCCGATGGGTGTACGCGCCGCGATCGCCGCCACAATCGAACACGTCAGCGAACGAAAACTTTGGTCCTGGTCAGCTCCTCGAAGCCCTGCGCGCGGGACGGCAACGACGCCACACTGAGATGACCGTTCGGTCAACCCATGGGCATGTGCAGGCGACTTCGGACTTCAGTGCAGCCGACTTCGAAAGCTGACACCGGCATCTGCACGACGATGGGCACCACTTCCCCCTCGCTGCAGATAACAGGGCCGCTTCACGCACGGCCCGGGGAACGTCACCGCAGGTGACGAATCAAGCTCCCGCAGATACTGACCTCGGCTCGTCAAGGTGAGGCTGGCTCGTCGAGAGTCAGACCGGTGCCCGCTATGAAGCCGTCGAGGGTGTCGGCCCGGTACTGGAGGCGCTTGAGCCGGTTGCGGACGAGCGCTTCCAGGCGGTCGAGGGCGACGACGGCGAGGTTGGCCAGGCTGCGTTTGACGTGTGCCCAGACGCCCTCGACGGGATTGAGGTCGGGTGAGTACGCGGGCAGCAGGAACACCGTCAGCCATTCACGCTCGGCGATCAGCCCACGCATGGCGTGGGAGACGTGAGTGTTGAGCCGGTCCCACACCAGCACGATCGGCGCCTTGACGAGCTGGTGGACGCCGTCGATCAGTGCGATGAAGTCACGCTCGCCCATGCTGCG
>NZ_JBEOZU010000218.1:0-1837 GCF_040298185.1 Streptomyces sp. NPDC001634
GCGTTAAGCAGTGAGAATGCCGGTATGAGTAGCGCAAGATAAGTGAGAATCTTATACACCGTAAGACTAAGGTTTCCAGGGGAAGGCTCGTCCGCCCTGGGTTAGTCGGGACCTAAGGCGAGGCCGAAAGGCGTAGTCGATGGACAACTGGTTGATATTCCAGTACTAGATATGATCGTGATGGAGGGACGCAGTAGGCTAAGAGATGCCAGTTAATGGATTCTGGTCTAAGCAGTGAGGTGTGAGATGTGTCAAATGCATTTCTCTTTAACATTGAGCTGTGATGGGGAAGCAACTACGGTTGCGAACTCTCTGATGTCACACTGCCAAGAAAAGCTTCTAGCGTAAAGTCATATCTACCCGTACCGCAAACCGACACAGGTAGTCGAGGCGAGTAGCCTCAGGTGATCGAGAGAACTCTCGTTAAGGAACTCGGCAAAATAGCCCCGTAACTTCGGGAGAAGGGGTGCTGGTGTAAAAGCCAGCCGCAGTGAATAGGCCCAAGCAACTGTTTATCAAAAACACAGCTCTCTGCTAAACCGCAAGGTGATGTATAGGGGGTGACGCCTGCCCGGTGCTGGAAGGTTAAGAGGAGTGCTTAGACGTAAGTCGAAGGTATGAATTGAAGCCCCAGTAAACGGCGGCCGTAACTATAACGGTCCTAAGGTAGCGAAATTCCTTGTCGGGTAAGTTCCGACCCGCACGAAAGGCGTAATGATTTGGGCACTGTCTCAACGAGAGACTCGGTGAAATTTTAGTACCTGTGAAGATGCAGGTTACCCGCGACAGGACGGAAAGACCCCATGGAGCTTTACTGTAGTTTGATATTGAGTACCTGTAAGTCATGTACAGGATAGGTAGGAGCCATTGAAATAGGGACGCTAGTTTCTATTGAGGCGTTGTTGGGATACTACCCTTGACTTATGGTTACTCTAACCCGCTGGCATAATCGGCCAGGGAGACAGTGTCTGACGGACAGTTTGACTGGGGCGGTCGCCTCCTAAAGAGTAACGGAGGCGCTCAAAGGTTGGCTCAGATTGGTTGGAAATCAATCGTAGAGTGTAAAGGTAAAAGCCAGCTTGACTGCGAGAGCTACAACTCGAGCAGGTAGGAAACTAGGACTTAGTGATCCGGTGGTACCGCATGGAAGGCCATCGCTCAACGGATAAAAGCTACCCTGGGGATAACAGGCTTATCTCCCCCAAGAGTTCACATCGACGGGGAGGTTTGGCACCTCGATGTCGGCTCGTCGCATCCTGGGGCTGTAGTCGGTCCCAAGGGTTGGGCTGTTCGCCCATTAAAGCGGCACGTGAGCTGGGTTCAGAACGTCGTGAGACAGTTCGGTCCCTATCCGTCGCGGGCGTAGGTTTTTTGAGAGGATCTGTCCTTAGTACGAGAGGACCGGGATGGACTTACCGCTGGTGTACCAGTTGTTCCGCCAGGAGCACGGCTGGATAGCTATGTAGGGAAGGGATAAGCGCTGAAAGCATCTAAGTGCGAAGCCCACCTCAAGATGAGATTACCCATTCGTAAGAATTAAGAGCCCAGAGAGATGATCTGGTAGATAGGCTGGAAGTGGAAGAGTTGCGAGACTTGGAGCGGACCAGTACTAATCGCTCGAGGACTTTACCAAAAGAGTCAAATATAATATGCTTATGGTTTAAAAGTTAGAAGAATTGTTATTTAGTTTTGAATGTTCAAGGTAACATTTAATGATTTGGTCATCATTGCGATGGAGATACACCTGTTCCCATGTCGAACACAGAAGTTAAGTCCATCTACGGCGGTAGTAGTTGGGGGTTGCCCCCTGGGAGATAGGCGAGTGGCCAAGTTTTGG
>NZ_JBEOZU010000220.1:0-1767 GCF_040298185.1 Streptomyces sp. NPDC001634
TCCCCCGCCCGCAACGCCTGCACCGCAAGATGCAGGGCCACCAGCGCGGACGAGCATGCCGTGTCCACCGTCACCGCCGGGCCCTCCAGGCCCAGCACGTACGACATACGGCCCGACATGACGCTCGCGGAGTTGCCCGTGCCGAGGTGGCCCGCGACCTCTTCGGCCGTCGCAGGGTCGAGCGGACGGGAGGCGTAGTCCTGGTAGTTGGTGCCGGCGAAGACGCCGGTGCGGGAGCCGCGCAGGGTGGTCGGGTCGATACCGGCCCGCTCGAACGCCTCCCACGCCAGCTCCAGCAACAGCCGCTGCTGCGGGTCCATCGCCAGCGCCTCACGCGGCGAGATCCCGAAGAACCCGGGGTCGAAGTCGGCGACACGGTCGAGGAATCCGCCGCCGCGGGTGCTGGCACGCCCGGGCACGCCCGGTTCGGGGTCGTAGAGGGCGTCGATGTCCCAGCCGCGGTCGTCGGGCCATTCGGTGATGGCGTCCGTACCGTCGGCGAGCAACTGCCAGAACTCCTCGGGGGTGTTCGCCCCGCCGGGGAAGCGGCAGCTCATCGCGGTGATGACGATCGGATCGTCGTCGGTGGCGCGCGGCGCGGGGAGCGTGATGGCCGGGGTGTCGGCGGCAGCCGGGGCCAGAGCGGCGCGAAGGTGTTCGGCGAGGACGGTCGGGGTGGGGTAGTCGAAGACGAGGGTGGCGGGCAGGGGGCGGCCGAGGGCGCCGCTGAGCGCGTTACGCAGTTCCACGGCGGTGAGGGAGTCGAAGCCGAGCTCGCGGAAGGAGCGGGTGGGTTCGACGTCCTGCGGGCCGGTGTGGTTGAGGACGACGGCGACGTGGGCGCGGACGAGTTCCTCGAAGGCGGCGCGCTGCTCGGGCTCGGCGAGGGCGGCGAGTTGCCGGGTGAGGTCGCCGGTGTCGGGGGTGTCGGCGTCGGCGGGGTGCTGCGCGTCGTGGTGCGCCGGGCGGCGGGCGGTCAGGGCGCGCCGGGCGTCGGGCAGGTCGTCGAGGAAGGGACGGGGGCGGGCCGTGGTGTAGGCGTGGGCGAACAGGTCCCAGTCGATGTCGGTGACGGCGAGGGTGGTGTCGTCGTGGTCGAGGGCCTGCTGGAGGGCGCCGAGGGCGAGCTCGGGGTTCATGGGGCGCACACCGTGCCGCTGGAGGCGTTCGCCGACCGATCCCTCGGCCATGCCGCCGTCGGCCCAGGGGCCCCAGGCGACGGCGGTGGCGGGCAGGCCGCGGGCGCGGCGCTGCTGGGCGAGGGCGTCGAGGAGCGCGTTGCCGGGGGCGTAGTTGGCGTGGCCGGGGGCGCCGATCGTACCGGCGGTGGAGGAGAAGAGGACGAACGCGGACAGGTCGAGGCCGGCGGTGAGGGCGTCGAGGTTGCGGGCGCCGCCGACCTTGACGCGCAGGACCTCGGCGAGCCGGTCGGGGGTGAGGGTCGTGATGACGCCGTCGCGCAGAACGGCGGCGGTGTGGAAGACGGCGGTCAGCGGCCGTTCGGCGGGGACGGTGGCCAGCAGGGCGGCGAGCTGGTCGCGGTCGGCGATGTCGCAGGCGGCGATCTCGACGTGTTCTGCGCCGAGTTCGGTGAGTTCGGCGCGGAGTTCGGCGGCGCCGGGGGCGTCGGGGCCGGTGCGGCTGACCAGGAGGAGGCCGGGGGCGCCCTGTCGGGCGAGTCTGCGCGCGACCTGGCGGCCGAGGGCGCCGGTGCCGCCGGTGACGAGGACGGTGCCGCTGGGGGTCCAGTCGCGGCGAGCGCCCAGG
>NZ_JBEOZU010000221.1:0-1684 GCF_040298185.1 Streptomyces sp. NPDC001634
AAAACCATGAAAGAATATCTCGGAAATTCTGCGGAATTTATTATTGCTACTCATACCGATAAGCCACACCTCCATAATCATATTGTGCTTAATGCAACTGACCCTTTAACTTTAAATAAATTTCAACAAAACAAAAATGATTTAGAACGATTGAAAGAAATTTCTGATAGAATTTCTAAAGAATATGGTTGTAAAATTATTGTCCGTCCTGAACAAAAATTAGGAAACTCTCACAAAAATTATTTGGTCTATCTTGCTCAAAATTCTTACCGAAAAGAGATTAAAAACAAACTTGAATTTTTAATGAACCATTCTCACACTTGGGAAGATTTTAAAACAAAAGCAAGAGCCTTAAATTTAAAAGTGGACGACACAAAAAAATATACCACTTATCTTTTAGAGGGAAGCGAGCAAACCAAAAAAATTAGAGATAGAAGTTTAAAAAATGATAAATTTTTAAAAGAAAATCTCAAAGAACGGATAGAAAAAAATACCATTGGTTATTCAGTTGAGGAAGTCGTGAAACTTTGGAAAGACAAAGAAAGCATTCAAGAAAAAGGACAAGAAAAAGAAATTTCAATTTTGGTAGAAGATTGGCAAATTGAGAAAGAAACTGAAAATTTTTTATACGTAACGATTGATACTGCTTTAGATAAAGAAGCGACAATAAAGATACCTGCACGTTGTGTCGATAAATTAGAAAATGGCGATTATCAAGTCTTTATCAAAAATAAAGACCGATTTTCTTATCTTGATAAGAAAAGTCCGGCAAACCATAAAATCATGTATGGAACAACTGTTGCTAAAAATCTACAACGACAAAGTGGAAATGTCCCTCTTTATTCTGACAATGCCAATATCAAACTCAAACAAGTCTTTCATGAGTTCGATTTCTTGATTAGTCAAGGACTTGGTTTTGATAGAAGTTTTGAAACCATAGGAAAGGACTTAAAAGCCACCTATCAAGAAACAGAAAAGCAATTAGATAAATTAAATACAAAGATTATAGAGTATGTCGAACAAAACAAAAGTTTAGATTATGTAGATACCACTATCAGAGATACAATAAAAAATCTAAAACTTGAACGTGATGATTTAAGAGATACTTTATATAAAGTCGATAAAAACATTCAATACTATCAAAAATCAGAACAGCGATTAGACGCCTATCAAAAAAATCAAAGTCCAAAACACAAAGCACGTGATGATGATTTTGAAATTTAGTCCGTTGAAAATTCTGATGAGTAAACAATAAAACAAGTCGGATCTGAAATTTTTGGGCTTTAAAATTTAAGAGCGGACTTTTTTATTTGAGATTTGAAAAAACTCTATTTTTTACTTTGTAAAAAATAATGCTCCTGTCGTTGAGCAAACCAACGAAAAAGCACTAAAGAAATTGAAAAATGAATTTTTCACTCCCTTTAATGCTTGAAGCTCATGTTTTGCCTTTTAAGCCCTCTTAAATGGTTTTGAGTAGAATTATGCCACTTGTATTATAAAAAGCCTAAAATCTCATTTTATAGGCTTTTTGTCACTTCCAAAATTGATACCATTTTTTAGAAACTTGATTATTTAATTGTTCTTGTCCTTTTATTTTATCATTTAAGGCTTTAATTTCACTTTTAAGTGCTTCTAACTCCGCTTGCGGTTGATTGCCCGCTTGTTCCGCTTGACTGCCTTCTGC
>NZ_JBEOZU010000222.1:0-1669 GCF_040298185.1 Streptomyces sp. NPDC001634
CCTCGCGCTTTCACACGGCGGGGCGTCCAGTGGGTGATCAGAAACGCGAAGAGTGCTCCTGACCTGCAACGATGGGACTTGTCTAGGGTCCAGGTCGTCGCATGAAAGAAGCACTCTCCAGGTGAAGAAGCGTATCGGGTCCTACCCGCGTGTCCGTACCGAATGCGGTGGTCGCGGGGTGGTCTCCCAGGCCGGCGGGGTGCTGCTGGTGGAAACGGTCCGCAAGACCGGCCTGGATCAGGCGATATCGGCGGCACTTGAGCCGTGGCGCAAGCCGCGGGCGGTGCATGATCCGGGCAAGATCCTGGTGGATGTGGCGATCGCGGTAGCGCTCGGCGGCGACTGCCTGGCAGACGTGGGCATGCTGCGGGCCGAGCTGGCGGTGTTCGGGCCGGTGGCCTCCGATCCGACGGTGTCCCGGCTGATCGGCGCGCTGGCAGCGGGCGGGAAGCGTGCGCTGACCGCACTGCGGCAGGCCCGCGCTCAAGTCCGTGAATACGTATGGAGGTTGGCCGGTGACGCGGCGCCGGACGCGGCCCGGCAGGTGGTCGTGGACCTGGACGGGGTGCTGGTAATAGCGCATTCCGAGAAACAGGATGCGGCCGCGACCTGGAAGAAGACCTACGGGCACCATCCGCTGATGGGGTTCGTCGACCACGGCCGGGGCGGGTCCGGGGAGCCGGTGGCCGGGCTGCTGCGGCCCGGGAACGCGGGCAGCAACACCGCCGCCGACCACATCGAAGCCGCCCGGCTCGCGTTGGCGCAGCTGCCGAAGAAGTACCGGCGCGGACGGCAGACGCTGATCCGCACCGACTCGGGCGGGGGCACCCACGAGTTCGTCGACTGGCTTTCCGCCCGCGGCCGGTGGCTGTCCTACTCGGTCGGCATGACCATCACCGATGCCATCCACCAGGCCGTTCTGAAGGTCCCGGCACCGGCCTGGACACCGGCCGTCGAGCCCGACGGCGAGATCCGCGACGGCGCCTGGGTGGCCGAGCTCGACGGCGACTGCCTCAAGGGCTGGCCCAAGGGGATGCGGCTGATCGTACGGAAGGAACGGCCGCACCCTGGCGCCCAGTTGCGCTTCACCGACGCCGACGGCATGCGCCTGACCTGCTTCGCCACCAACACCCAGCACACCCCGATCGCCGAGCTGGAGCTGCGGCACCGCCAGCGGGCCCGCGCCGAGGACCGCATCCGCGCCGCCCGCTCCACCGGCCTGCGCAACCTCCCCCTGCACGACAGCGCACAGAACCAGGTCTGGCTGGAGATCATCCAGATCGCCCTCGACCTGCTGGCCTGGATGCCGATGCTCGCCCTCGTCGGCCAAGCCCGCCTGTGGGAGCCTCGCCGCCTGCGACTTCGCCTTTTCTCCGCCGCCGCGCAGCTCGTCACCACCGGACGACGCTGCATCCTGCGCTTCGCGAAGCACTGGCCCTGGGCCGGCCTGATCACCGACGCTCTGCAACGGCTCGCAGCACTGCCCAACCCCGGCTGACCAGCAACTTCCCGCCCCTACGAGCAGCTCCACCCGGCCGGAGCAGTGGAACCCGGCGCCCACCCGACGCGACAGCCGGGCCACCAGCCTGCCCACCTGCAGAAATGACCGCCCCCGAATGAGCCGAAAGGGTCCGTCAGCAAGCTGACGGACCCTCACGCAAGATCGAGG
>NZ_JBEOZU010000223.1:0-1637 GCF_040298185.1 Streptomyces sp. NPDC001634
AGAGCTGCGGAAATGCAATATCAAGCACAATTTCTCATGATGGAAGATGTTGAAAGTCGAATCGCTAATTATCTTTTGCAACTCGTCAAAGTAGTAGATTCAAATTCTGTTATGATTCCAATGAAAATGAAAGATCTTGCAACGTTCATCGGAACAACTCCCGAAACTATTTCTCGTAAGTTCAAAATACTCGAAGAAAAAGGATTCATTGAGCGCCGAGGAAAGATAATCAAAATACTAGATATTGATAGCCTTGAAGATGATTACGCTTAAAATGGTCTAAAGAGCCAATAGATTCTGATCCTACACAAGATCCAGACCTAATGCCAGATTGGACCAATGTCAAATATTTAGACACAAAATGAGCTATATTTTCTTAAAATAATTTTCTTCTTTCTGATTTGGAGTTAAACCCTTGTTGGCGGAATGAGGATTATAATTGTTATAAAATTGTTCGATGTATTCAAAGCAAGAGAGTTGAACTTCTTAAATGGAGTGATAAGTTCATAATTACATTAACGCAAAAAAATATGTTCAAACTTTGACCGAAGATGAAGTTAAAAATTTGTGTTTTGAAGTCAAAGATTTATACGAAGATGTCTTAAAAGAATTTGAAATTAAGCTCTAATTTTTTTCAAAAAGGGGGATTGGGGGACACCACCAAAAATAAAAAGATTCGTCTGAAACGAACAAAAATAAAATTGGAAATTTTAGCTTTTGTGAGTGAAAGATGACTTATTTTTACTGTACTTGTGTACACAAGTACGAAGTTCACTAAAGACACTAACCCCCTATTTTGAGCTTTTAGAGTTGACAGTATTTTGAAAGGTTGACAAGATGAAAATAATCGAAAATCGTGAGCGAAGTATACAGAAAAAATTCTTCGTAAATGAAAAAGAGAACGAAAGAATTAAATTGATAATGAAAGAAACTGGTATCACTAATTTTTCTATTTTTGCTAGACGAGCCTGTTGCAATAAAGAGATTTTTTCTATTGATTTTTCAGAATATAAAAATATTATTTCTGAAATTTCTGCGACAAAATCTGAACTAAAACGTATCGGAAATAATATCAATCAAATTGCTAAACATTTAAACGAAAATAAAAATAATCAGACAAAAGAATGGATGTCTGATTATCAAAAGCAATTAGAAAATTTGGAAGAAAAAATTCAAGAAGTGGTTCATTTTATTTCGGAGGGGGAGTAAAAATGACAGTGATTTATATGCCAAAACAATCGAACGGAACGGTTCATTCTTCAACAGTTGTGAGCTGTTTTTTGAATGCTGATGAATAGTGAGATTAGAGCAGGTCATAAATAAGGGTCATATTTAAAAGCTAAAATTGTACGTTTTAGTCAATTACATACAAGGGTTCTGTTGCAAAGTTTTAAATAAAGAATAAAATCCCTTACGGTATCTATGATTTAGGCTGTTATTCCCATTAATACCTTGATTTCAGTAGACACCGAAAAGCCGAAGAGAGTGCCTTCTTTTCGGGTTTTCTTATATAATCCTCGAATGGCTTCCATGCCTTTAATCGTGGGTGAGGCAGTGCGTAAACTTCGATAGAATTTATTGCGTCTCTTTACTGGACGATGGTCTTGTTCAATCAAATTATTCAGGTATTTAATGGT
>NZ_JBEOZU010000224.1:0-1541 GCF_040298185.1 Streptomyces sp. NPDC001634
AAAATAGACTAAATTTTTTTGAAGGTTTGTTATTTGGTCTTTTAACCATAAATTTTCCCCCATAAGCCAAAGCACCGTAAAACCGTGTACTTGATAATTTTCTGTCCGTTCTTTTAAACGTTTCATAGAATAGACTATTATCAAATAAATAGACATAAAAAAGAAAAGCGTTTGGAAAGGTTATAATAAACTAGACACAAAGTTAAGAGAAATCGTGGAAAGGTTTATTATGGCAAGAAGAAAATTCGATAAACAATTTAAAAATTCTGCAGTAAAACTCATTCTTGAAGAGGGTTACTCTGTTAAAGAAGTCAGCCAAGAGCTTGAGGTTCATGCCAATAGTCTTTATCGCTGGGTTCAAGAAGTTGAAGAATATGGAGAAAGTGCTTTTCCAGGCAATGGGACAGCCCTAGCTAATGCCCAACATAAGATTAAATTGTTAGAGAAAGAAAATCGTTATCTTCAGGAGGAACTTGAACTTCTAAAAAAGTTCCGGGTCTTCTTGAAGCGAAGCAAGTAAAACGTTTTGAATTTCTCTTGAAACATCATGGGAAGATAAAAATTAAGCATGCAGTAAAAGTTCTTAAGGTTTCTCGCTCAGGTTTCTATGAATACATGCATCGTCGTCCTTCAAAACAACAAGTGGAGAGAGAAATTCTCTCAGAGAAGATAAAAGCTGTCTTTCATGAGCATAAGGGACGCTATGGTGCGGTTAGAATTACCAAGGTACTTCATAATACTGGTATTATGACCAACACGAAACGTGTTGGGAAACTGATGCACTTGATGGGACTTTATGCCAAGGGAAGCCGTTATAAATATAAACATTACAACAGAAAAGGAGCTTCGCTTTCAAGACCCAATTTAATTAATCAGATCTTTAAAGCAACAGCTCCTAATAAAGTATGGCTGGGAGACATGACCTATATCCCTACCAAAGAAGGCACCTTATACTTAGCCGTGAATATCGACGTTTTTTCACGTAAGATTGTAGGCTGGTCAATGTCTTCACGGATGCAAGATAAACTGGTGAGGGATTGCTTCTTACAAGCTTGTGGGAAAGAACATCCTCAGCCTGGCTTGATTGTCCATACTGATCAAGGGAGTCAATATACAAGCTCTCGTTATCAATCTACTCTTCGTCAAGTCGGTGCTCAATCTAGCATGAGTCGTAAAGGAAATCCATATGACAATGCAATGATGGAGTCTTTTTATAAGACGCTAAAGAGGGAGCTTATTAATGATGCTCATTTTGAGACAAGAGCTGAGGCTACTCAAGAAATATTTAAATACATTGAGACCTATTACAATACAAAAAGGATGCATTCAGGTCTTGATTACAAGTCTCCAAAAGACTTTGAAAAATATAATTCTTAAATTCTCTTAACTCCGTGTCTAGTTTTTCGTTGACTTTCCAGAAAAGTCTATATTTTGGGGGTCACTACATTCTTCGGTTCTTTTTATATATTCCTCGAAGGGTCTCCATGCCCTTAATCGTGGAAGAGGCTGTACGGAGACTTTGATAAAATTTATTCCGTCGT
>NZ_JBEOZU010000225.1:0-1511 GCF_040298185.1 Streptomyces sp. NPDC001634
CTAAGGGCTGTCCCGTAAATGATCTATGGAGTGCTGGTCGACCAGTCCGTTCTTCGTTACCCGGCCAGGGCGAGGTTGTGCAGGTGGGCGATGCCGAGCATGGCGTGGTGAACACCGTCACCTTTCAGGCGGCAGTCGCGGAGGATCTTCCAGCCCTTCATCCGGGCGAAGACGTGCTCGACGCGGGCGCGGACCTTGCGGTGAGAGGCGTTGTGCTCCTCTTTCCAGGCCGGGAGTTCGGCCTGGCCGCACTCGCGGCGGTGCGGGATGACCAAGCCGGTGCCCCGGTAGCCGCCGTCGGCGATGACCGTGGTCCTGCCGACAGCTTCCTTCGCGCCGGACAGTTCCCACGCCTTGCAGTCGTTGCGGTTGCCGGGCACCGGCCGGCCGACGGCGACCACGAGCCGGGTGTCGGCATCGATGACGACCTGGTGGTTGGTTGAGTACCGGTAATTTTTTGACTGCTCGGCGACGGTGTGGTCACGGGTGGGCACCAGGGTTCCGTCCACGATCAGCACGGTGTCCTTGGGGAACCGCCTGCGCGGCTGGAGCGCGAGCAAGGGCCCGAGGTGGGCGATGATACGGTCGGCGGCCGACTTCGAGATGCCGAACAGCGGCGCAAGCTGCCGCAGCGTCAGGTTCGTGCGCCAGTACGCGGCGACCAGCAAAGCCCGGTCCTCCAGCGGCAAGCTCCACGGCCGTCCTCTGCGGACCGCACCCGCGCCTGCTCGGCGCAGCGCGGTCATCAGCTTGCTGAACTGACGTGGGTTCAGCCCAGTGAAGGGGGCTATCCAGGAAGGCTCCGACGCCGTGATCACACCAGCCATCCCGAGATCATCTCTTGGGATGGGGCCCTGCGCGATGTCCGCAGAATCCGATGGCGCAACGCGGCCCAGGCGTCAAGAATCGCCGGATGCATGAAGTGAAGCTGTCCGACGGGATCATCACTCTGTCCCCGCTACGCCTGGACGATGCGGAGGCGCACCTCGCGGGGGAGGATGAGCAGCTGGTGCGCTGGCTCAGCGGTGGTCCCGGCACACGCGAGGGCGTCGAAGCCTACATACGGCACTGCCTGGAACAGTGGGAGACGGCCGGCCCACTCCGCGCTTTCGGCATCCGGGTAGGCATCGACGAGGCGCTCGCGGGGACGATCGACCTGCGCTTCACAGCAGAGGGCTTGTCTCCCGGCCAGGTGAATGTCGCCTACGGCCTCTACCCGTCATGGAGAGGGCGCGGCCTGGCCACCCGCGCGGTCCTCTTGGTCTCCCGATATGCCACGAGTGAGGGAGCGCAGCAGGCTGTGATCCGGGTAGAGCCGGAGAACGCCGCGTCTTCCGCAGTCGCCCGTCGGGCGGGCTTTACCCCCGACAAGCACACACACGGCGCGGACGGGACACGGCTCGACTGGTACATACGGGATCTGCGCATCGATACCCAGTGACGACCCTGGCGCTCGCAAGCCAGCGCGGGGCTTGGCGATGCATGACCAGCGGTTACGGGACAGCCCTTAG
>NZ_JBEOZU010000226.1:0-1500 GCF_040298185.1 Streptomyces sp. NPDC001634
GACGAGTCAGAAACCGTTGATGTAGGCGAAGGACATGCGAAAGGTCCGGCGTAGAGGGTAAGACCCCCGTAGTCGAAACGTCAGCGGCTCGTTTGGAAGACACCCAAGTAGCACGGGGCCCGAGAAATCCCGTGTGAATCTGGCGGGACCACCCGCTAAGCCTAAATATTCCCTGGTGACCGATAGCGGATAGTACCGTGAGGGAATGGTGAAAAGTACCCCGGGAGGGGAGTGAAATAGTACCTGAAACCGTGTGCCTACAAGCCGTGGGAGCGTCGGGAGCACTTCGGTGTTTCTCGTGACTGCGTGCCTTTTGAAGAATGAGCCTGCGAGTTTGCGGTGTGTTGCGAGGTTAACCCGGGTGGGGTAGCCGTAGCGAAAGCGAGTCCGAAGAGGGCGTTTGAGTAGCACGCTCAAGACCCGAAGCGGAGTGATCTAGCCATGGGCAGGTTGAAGCGGAGGTAAGACTTCGTGGAGGACCGAACCCACCAGGGTTGAAAACCTGGGGGATGACCTGTGGTTAGGGGTGAAAGGCCAATCAAACTCCGTGATAGCTGGTTCTCCCCGAAATGCATTTAGGTGCAGCGTCGTGTGTTTCTTGCCGGAGGTAGAGCACTGGATAGGCGATGGGCCCTACCGGGTTACTGACCTTAGCCAAACTCCGAATGCCGGTAAGTGAGAGCGCGGCAGTGAGACTGTGGGGGATAAGCTCCATGGTCGAGAGGGAAACAGCCCAGAGCATCGACTAAGGCCCCTAAGCGTACGCTAAGTGGGAAAGGATGTGGAGTCGCACAGACAACCAGGAGGTTGGCTTAGAAGCAGCCACCCTTGAAAGAGTGCGTAATAGCTCACTGGTCTAGTGATTCCGCGCCGACAATGTAGCGGGGCTCAAGCGTACCGCCGAAGTCGTGTCATTGACATATAAGCCCCAACGGGTGTGTTGATGGGTAGGGGAGCGTCGTCTGCCGGGTGAAGCAGCCCTGGAAGGGAGTTGTGGACGGTTGACGAGTGAGAATGCAGGCATGAGTAGCGATTCACACGTGAGAAACGTGTGCGCCGATTGACCAAGGGTTCCTGGGTCAAGCTGATCTGCCCAGGGTAAGTCGGGACCTAAGGCGAGGCCGACAGGCGTAGTCGATGGATAACCGGTTGATATTCCGGTACCCGCTGTGGAGCGTCAAACATCGAGCATCGTGATGCTAAGGCCGTGAAGCCGCCCTGATCTCTTCGGAGTTGAGGGGAGTGGTGGAGCCGCCGGACCAAGCGGTTAGTAGGTGAGTGATGGGGTGACGCAGGAAGGTAGTCCATCCCGGGCGGTGGTTGTCCCGGGGTAAGGGTGTAGCCCGAGTGGTAGGCAAATCCGCCACTCACATGGGGTGAGACCTGATGCCGAGCCGATTGTGGTGAAGTGGATGATCCTATGCTGTCGAGAAAAGCCTCTAGCGAGTTTCATGGCGGCCCGTACCCTAAACCGACTCAGGTGGTCAGGTAGAGAATACC
>NZ_JBEOZU010000227.1:0-1466 GCF_040298185.1 Streptomyces sp. NPDC001634
GGGGGGTGCCCCTATGGGTTTCGTCAACCCGTGGGGGCGGGTTGGGGGTCGTAGAAGGTGCCGTCGCGGAGCATCGCGAAGAGCACGTCGGCTCG
This sequence comes from Streptomyces sp. NPDC001634, assembly GCF_040298185.1. NCBI lineage: Bacteria > Bacillati > Actinomycetota > Actinomycetes > Kitasatosporales > Streptomycetaceae > Streptomyces > Streptomyces sp. NPDC001634. The sequence continues at coordinate 96 of NZ_JBEOZU010000227.1, forward strand.
GCGTCTTGCGAGGCAGAGGAGGGCTTGGGTGTGGTGCTTTCCCTGGGCGATCTTCTTGTCGTAGTAGGCGCGGGAGGCCGGGTCGGTCAGGGCCGCGAATGCGGAGAGGAAGAAGGCTCGTTTGAGCTGCTTGTTTCCTCTCCGGGAGGGTTGTTCTCCGCGGATCGAGGATCCGGAGCTTCGGGTCGCCGGGGCGAGCCCGGCGTAGGCCGCGAGGTGGGCGGCGGACGGAAAACTGCTGCCGTCGCCGACGTCGATGAGGATCCTGGCTCCGGTCCTGACCCCGATCCCGGGCATGGAGGTCAGGACCTTGGAAAGAGGGTGGGCCTCCAGCAGTTCCTCGATCCGGGCGGCGAGGAGTTTGCGCTGGTCGAGCACCGATTTCAGCTGATTGGCGAGGCTGGGGACGATCAGCGCGGCCGCGTCGGTGCCGGGAACGACGACGGTCTGTTCGTCGAGCGCGGTGAAGACGTCGTCGACCAGGCGCTCGGCCATCCGCGGGGCTTTGGCCCGTATCAGATTGACCAGCCTGCGGCGTCCGGCCTTTCTCAACTGGGCGGGCGAGCCGAACTGGTCGAGCATCAGCAGCACGGCCGGGTGCTGGATGCGTGGGCCCAGGACTCGCTCCAGCGAAGGATGGATCTGGGTGAGCAGGCCGCGCAGCCGGTTGCTGATGCGGGTCGCCTCGCCGGCGAGGTCGTCGTCGAAGCCCACGATCATCTCCAGCTCGGCGACGGTCTCGTCTTCCAGTTCGAGGGCGCGGAGCGTGTGTGGCATGGCGCGGGCGGCGTCCGCGATGATGAACGCGTCGCGGGCATCCGTCTTGGCTTCGCCGGGGTAGAGATCGGCGATCCGCCGCATGGTCAGGCCCGGCAGATAGGCCACCTGGCAGCCGGCATCCCGGGCGACGGCCAGGGGCAGGGCGCCGATGGAGGCGGGCTGGTCGACGACCACGAGCACGGTGCCGTGCTTGGCCTGCAGCTTCTCGAAGAGTTCCCGCAGCTTGGGTTCGCTGTTGGGCAGCCGCTTGTCGAAGGCTTTCTTCCCTGCCGGGGTGACGGCGGTGGCGTGGTGTTCGCCCTTGCCGACGTCCAGGCCGAGGAAGGCGCCGATGTCACTGGTGTCGATCACGTGCGTCCTCCGGTCGAGCGTCCCGGCCTCACCTGCGGCACCAGCTGCCGGCATCCACATTACGAAGAGCCTCCCAAGTCCCTGGCGGGAACCGGTGGTCATGCCCCTAATCAGCGGTCTGCCAGTGCCTCCGGGACCGGTGACACCACCCCCCAGATCATGGTCAACAGGGGGGACCAGTCATGCCGGGCCCGGAGGCCGGGAACCCCATTGCGGGGCCGATCAAAAAGGTAATGGGGG
>NZ_JBEOZU010000228.1:0-1461 GCF_040298185.1 Streptomyces sp. NPDC001634
GTTCCTGGCTAATCGGTCTAACTTTGTCACAATTAAAGTGTCACCATCCTTTAACTTTTTAAATACTAGATTAAATTGTGGACGTTCGACATTAGTTCCAGTAAACTTTTCTTGGAAAACTTCTTCTGCTCCTGCTTCTTTCAGAACTTCAATTTGAGATTCTAATTTTTGTTCAAAAGTACTGACACGTGCATACCCAATTTTCATATTTTGACCTCTATTAATAACCCTAAGTTGTGAGTGATGTTATCCTTAAATCTTAGAGTCACTATTGTATAATTTAGACAAAGGACAAAAACATGCAAAAACGCTACTCAAAAGAATTTAAAGAAACCCTTATCGCCTTCTATCATTCTGGTCAATCCGTCACCCAGCTGTCTAAAGAATACGACGTGGCCCCTGCAACAATTTATAAATGGATAGACCTCTACTCTAAATCTAATGAAAGCTCCGTCTCTAAAGCTGATTTTCTAGAATTAAAAAGACAACTGGCTAAAGTTAAGGAAGAACGAGACATCTTAAAAAAAGTATTGACCATATTCGCCGAGAAAAAGAAGTGAGTGCTGCGGATATGGCTCAAACCATACAAACTTTAGCACTCAATGTCAGACTAAGCTGTCAACTCCTTGATGTTCCTGAATCAAGTTATTATGAACGGATTAACCGACATCCATCTAAAACTCAATTAAGGAGACAATACCTGTCACTCAAAATGTCTCAACTCTTCAATGCTAACCGAGGAATCTATGGTGCTCCTAAAATTCATCATCTTCTACTTAAACAAGGGGAAAAAGTCGGGTTAAAACTGGTACAGAAGCTAATGAAGCAACTTCAACTCAAGTCTGTAGTCATTAAGAAATTTAAGCCTGGATACTCACTAAGTGATCACATCAATCGAAAAAATCTCATACAGACTGAACCTACAAAGAAAAATAAGGTTTGGTCAACCGACATTACTTATATTCCTACTCAACAAGGATGGGCTTATCTCTCAACCATTATGGATCGTTATACTAAAAAAGTCATTGCTTGGGATTTGGGCAAGCGAATGACTGTAGAATTAGTGCAAAGAACTTTAAATAAGGCCATTAAATCACAAGACTATCCAGAAGCTGTTATTCTTCATTCTGACCAAGGAAGCCAGTATACGAGTCTAGAGTATGAAGAGTTGCTTAAGTATTATGGGATGACTCACTCTTTCAGTCGAAGGGGATACCCTTATCATAATGCCAGTCTTGAATCTTGGCATGGACATTTAAAAAGAGAGTGGGTGTATCAATTTAAATATAAGAACTTTGAAGAAGCCTATCAGAGTATTTTCTGGTACATCGAAGCCTTTTATAATTCAAAACGAATCCATCAAAGTTTAGGGTATCTTACACCTAATCAATTTGAAAAGGTAAGTGCTTAAAATAAATAGATTAAAATTCTACGTTTGTTACTCTAAAAACTTGACTTAAC
>NZ_JBEOZU010000229.1:0-1417 GCF_040298185.1 Streptomyces sp. NPDC001634
GTTAGGTCTGTCTTGATCTTGCCGTCGTGTGTGTCTTGCTGGGCAGGGGTTGATGGCAGGTGGTGCAGATGCCGGTCCAGCACCTCAGGACGTCCTGGAGGGTGTCGAGGACTTGGTAGAGGGTGAGACCGGTGCGGGGGCTTTTGGGGAGAGACGCTGTTCGGTGAGGAAGGCGTGGGCGGCGGTCACGAGGGTGACGTGGTGGTGCCAGCCCGGCCAGGAGCGGCCTTCGAAGTGGTCCAGGCCCAGGCCGTGCTTGAGTTCGCGGTAGTCGTGCTCGATGCGCCAGCGGACCTTGGCCAGACGCACCAGGTCGACGACCGCAGTGTCGGGGGGCAGATTGGACAGCCAGTAATCGGTCGGCGCTTCGGCATCGGCGGGCCATTCGATCAGAAGCCAGCAGTCGGGCAGGACCCCGTCCCACCAGCCCTGTTCGGCCGAGGCGGCGGCTTTGACCGGACGCTCGACGGCCCTGCCTGCCGGGCGGATGCGCACGGCGGCGAAGCGGGAGCGTAACTCTCCTCGCGAGCCGTTCCGCCAGGTCACGGTGGTGAAGGCGTCTTGCTCAAGGCCGTCGGCCAGGGCTGCCACCGAGGGTGCGGGATCCCGGTAGCGGGGCTGGGGCCAGCAGCCGACGGGCCCGTTGCGGTCCGGGGCCACGGGCTTCGCGTCGAACGGGTGCGCGGTCACGTCCGCTCGGACGGCCAGTACGTAGGTGAGTTGGCGCTCCGCCAGGGCGGCCCGCAGGTGGGCGTTGGTGCCGTAGGCGGCATCGGCCACCACGGCCGGCGGCGTCATGCCCCAGCCGGCCAGTGTGTCGAGCATGTCCAGGGCCAGGCGCCACTTCTCGCGGTGTGTGACCTCGGGCGGGACGCGGGTGATGGCCCGGCGGCCGGTGTCCGAGGCCCACTCCTTGGGCAGGAACAGCCTCCATTGCAGCGGGCAGGAGGCGGTGTCGGTCGCGGCGTGGATGCTGACCGCGACCTGGCAGTTCGCCTGCTTCCCCAATGCCCCGCAATACTGCGGGGCCACGGCGACCGACATCCTTCCGTCCTTGGGCACCGACACGTCATCGATCACCCATGCTGCCGGGTCGATCAGCGGCAGCATCCGTTCGCAGACGCGTCGCTGCACCGGCACAGGATCCCAGGTGGACTGGTTCACGAACTGCTGCAGGTTCTGCTCGTTGCCGTCCGGCAGCCGCGACGCCATCGCCTGGATCGACTTGCGGCGACCGTCCAGCATCAGGCCCCGCAGGTAGCAGTCACCCTTGGCCCGCTGGTCCTTGCGCGACACCGAGGCGAACACATCCGCCACGTATAACGCCAACGTCGCCCGGATCCGGTTCACTTCATGTGCATCCACACACCCAACATGCTCCTGAACAGGCCCGACAGGAAGACCTAACGGAGTCCTA
>NZ_JBEOZU010000230.1:0-1397 GCF_040298185.1 Streptomyces sp. NPDC001634
TCACTGAGCCTCGACGTCACGGCCGCGGGCGGCGGATCGTCCGGCTCCACGCAGAGCGGCACGGACTCCGGCGGTCAGCTTCCGAAGACCGGCCCGGAATTTCCAATTTAACGATTTGTGCCCCAGCAATTTCATCCGGCAATCGTTTCACGGCTTCTATCGCAGGATTAATTTTATCGTCGCCAAAGGGATCAAATCCGGTAACAAGAATTTTCATGAGAAGATTTCCTTTCTAAAATGCCAAGAAGTACAGAAGCTATCGAGAAGTGTATCTTGTACCATCTTTAAGACGTTGGAGTCTTTGATGGGTAGGACAATTTGTTGCGCCATGATTTATATATACCTTTCTGAAATTAAATAATTAAACTTATAATAGGCTCCGCCTTTTTATGACCACATTAAAAAACTAAACAAAAAGAACACCATATAAATTTTGTACGTGGTCTTCTTTTTGCTTTGAATCATTTCATTCCCTTGCTAAACCATTAGAAGCTTATTGTCAGTTTCAATAATACATCCAGTTACAGTTTACAAGACAATCTCCTACCATAGCTCTTTAGTGGTATCAGCATAAATTTATCATTCCATTACTAAAAGTTACTTAAAAATCCTTTTACTTTCTCATACATATTTTGAGTTTCTATATCATTATATTCTAATAGCAATTCAGGATCAGAAAACAAATATCCTTCTCCTTCATATTCATAGAATTCCAACTTAGCGCCTGAATTTTCTATTTCATTCAGGAATTCTTGTAAAATTTCTTCATCTTCTAGTTTCCACGGATCTTCTTTAGAATAATGGATTTGGATGGGGAGATTTGATGGCCACCCCTCATAGCCAAACATTTTAACTGGCATTCCACCATGTAACAATATGGTTCCAACTGTCTCTGGAATTTTTAGCGAAAGCCACTCTGCTAAATTACAACCATTTGAAAAACCAATAAAGATAACCGGTTTCTTACCATTCTTCTTGTGTTCTTCCTCGAACATCGCATAGGCTTTCTTTTCTAAACCATCTTCTCCAAATGTTCCGAGAAAAGCCATAGCTGTTTTATAATCATCAAATTTCTTTCCTTCATACAAATCAGGAATGATAACATCAAAACCTTCTTTTTTTATAACCTCTGACAAATTTAATTCAGACCCTCTTATTCCAAGTACTGAATGATAGATAAAAACAATTGGCTTCATATAATCCTCCTAGTTAAACTGAATTTACCGATTTATATTTCTATAATGATATTAGAATAATAACAAGACCCATCAGACTTAATCTCATATTATTCACCGTAATTAAAGTCTGATTTCACATTATTAACATGTATTTTCTAAAGTATATCAAATAACTATTCTATTTACAATTCCTTCAATTCTAATATACTACAGTACAGA
>NZ_JBEOZU010000231.1:0-1393 GCF_040298185.1 Streptomyces sp. NPDC001634
GAAGTGGATGATCCTATGCTGTCGAGAAAAGCCTCTAGCGAGTTTCATGGCGGCCCGTACCCTAAACCGACTCAGGTGGTCAGGTAGAGAATACCGAGGCGTTCGGGTGAACTATGGTTAAGGAATTCGGCAAAATGCCCCCGTAACTTCGGGAGAAGGGGGGCCACGTCTGGTGATCGGATTTTCTCCGTGAGCTGGGGGTGGCCGCAGAGACCAGCGAGAAGCGACTGTTTACTAAAAACACAGGTCCGTGCGAAGCCGTAAGGCGATGTATACGGACTGACGCCTGCCCGGTGCTGGAACGTTAAGGGGACCGGTTAGCTTCACTTCGGTGGGGCGAAGCTGAGAACTTAAGCGCCAGTAAACGGCGGTGGTAACTATAACCATCCTAAGGTAGCGAAATTCCTTGTCGGGTAAGTTCCGACCTGCACGAATGGCGTAACGACTTCTCGACTGTCTCAACCATAGGCCCGGTGAAATTGCACTACGAGTAAAGATGCTCGTTTCGCGCAGCAGGACGGAAAGACCCCGGGACCTTTACTACAGTTTGATATTGGTGTTCGGTTCGGCTTGTGTAGGATAGCTGGGAGACTGTGAAGCAGGGACGCCAGTTCTTGTGGAGTCGTCGTTGAAATACCAGTCTGGTCGTGCTGGATGTCTAACCCGGGTCCGTGATCCGGATCGGGGACAGTGTCTGATGGGTAGTTTAACTGGGGCGGTTGCCTCCTAAAGGGTAACGGAGGCGCCCAAAGGTTCCCTCAGCCTGGTTGGCAATCAGGTGTTGAGTGTAAGTGCACAAGGGAGCTTGACTGTGAGACCGACGGGTCGAGCAGGGACGAAAGTCGGGACTAGTGATCCGGCGGTGGCTTGTGGAAGCGCCGTCGCTCAACGGATAAAAGGTACCCCGGGGATAACAGGCTGATCTTCCCCAAGAGTCCATATCGACGGGATGGTTTGGCACCTCGATGTCGGCTCGTCGCATCCTGGGGCTGGAGTCGGTCCCAAGGGTTGGGCTGTTCGCCCATTAAAGCGGTACGCGAGCTGGGTTTAGAACGTCGTGAGACAGTTCGGTCCCTATCCGCTGTGCGCGTAGGAGTCTTGAGAAGGGCTGTCCCTAGTACGAGAGGACCGGGACGGACGAACCTCTGGTGTGCCAGTTGTTCTGCCAAGGGCATGGCTGGTTGGCTACGTTCGGGAGGGATAACCGCTGAAAGCATCTAAGCGGGAAGCCTGCTTCGAGATGAGGACTCCCACCCACTTGATGGGGTAAGGCTCCCAGTAGACGACTGGGTTGATAGGCCAGATCTGGAAGCACGGCAACGTGTGGAGGTGACTGGTACTAATAGGCCGAGGGCTTGTCCTCAGTTGCTCGCGTCCACTGTGTTGGTTCTGA
>NZ_JBEOZU010000232.1:0-1389 GCF_040298185.1 Streptomyces sp. NPDC001634
CTAGTGTCGTGCGCCGCAAATCACACGGGTAAGTTGCTACCTGTTTGGCGGACTGATTTTGGTGAGGTAGTCGGCGAGAGATTTCAGGATCTCGTCGGCGGTTTTGACCCAGGTGAAGGGCCGCGGATTCTCGTTCCAGGTGTCGATCCACGCCTCGATGTCGTCCTCGAGGGCTTTGACGGAGGTGTGGACGCCGCGCCGGATGAGTTTGTCGGTCAATAGGCCGAACCAGCGCTCGACCTGGTTGATCCAGGAGGAGCTGGTCGGGGTGAAGTGGACGTGGAAGCGGGGGTGTCGGCTCAGCCAGGTTCTGATCTCAGGGGTGTTGTGGGTGGCGTAGTTGTCGCACACCAGGTGCACGTCGAGTTCGGCGGGCACCGCTTTATCTATGGTGACCAGGAATTTCTTGAACTCGATGGCCCGGTGGCGGCGGTGGAGCTGGCTGATGACAGTGCCGTCGGCGATGTTGAACGCGGCGAACAGGCTGGTGATGCCGTGCCGCAGGTAGTCGTGGGTGCGTCGTTCGGGCATGCCCGGCATCATCGGCAGCACCGGCTGCGAGCGGTCCAGCGCCTGGATCTGGCTCTTCTCATCGACACAGAGGACCACCGCCCGTTCAGGCGGGTTGTGGTAGAGCCCGACCACGTCCACGACCTTGGCGACGAACTGCGGGTCGGTGGACAGCTTGAAGGAGTCCTGCAGGTGAGGCTTGAGATCGAACTTCTTCCAGATCCGTCCGATGGTCGATTTCGACAGCCCCGTGCGCGCGGCCATCGAGGCCCGCGACCAGTGGGTGTCCTTGCCCGGGCTGGACTCCAGTGTCGCGACCAGCACGTCTTCGACCTGATCGAGCAGGATCAACGGAGGCCGGCCGGGTCTCGGCTCGTCGTGCAGTCCGTCCAGGCGCTTGGCGATGAACCGGGCCCGCCAACGCTCCACGGTCGACTCGTCGACCCCGAGGTCGACGGCTGCCTGCCGGTTCGTCCCACCTTCCGCGCAGCGCAGCACGATCTTTGCGCGCAGTGCGAGGAACTGCGCGGTCTTCGCTCGCCTTGCCCAGCGCACCAACTGGTCCCGCTCGGCTTCGCTTAGGACCAGCTCCGCCTTCGGCCTGCCGATCCGGCCCGCGTCCTGCAGCCCGGCCAACCCCTCGGCGGCGAACTTCCGGCGCCACTTGCCCACCGTCTTGGCCTGGACGTCAACAAGCCGCCCCACGGCGACATTCGACATACCGTCAGCGCACGCGAGAATGATCCGGGCCCGCTCAGCCGCACGTCGGTCAAGGCCGGCGGCCCGGCGCACCAACTCGGCACGCTCGTCCTCAGACAACGTGATCGACACTGCGGAAGGCCCCGGATGCGACACCCGAAAAGAGTAGCAACTTACCCG
>NZ_JBEOZU010000233.1:0-1372 GCF_040298185.1 Streptomyces sp. NPDC001634
CTAGTAGGGCTTGGTCAGCTTCATTCGTGAGTGGCGTGTCTGTTGGGCTCGGGTGTCGTTGTGGTGGTGTGACACCTGGGGAGATGGCCGAGGTCCGGGAGGACCTGGAGGCGTTCACGGCGGAGTTGTTCGACGGGTTCTTCCGTGCTGACCAGCGGCGGTGGGGGCAGGTGTATGTGCGCGGGCTGCTGCTGGACGGGCGGCGCAAGTCGGTGGAGCCGATGGCGGCCCGGCTGGGCGAGGACGGCAACCGGCAGGCACTGGCCCACTTCGTGACAACGAGCCCATGGAATCCGGCGCACGTGCGGGCCCGCCTGGCCTGGAAGATGCAGGACGCGATCAGGCCGGAAGCGCTGATCGTCGACGACACCGGTTTCCTCAAGGACGGGGACGCCTCGGCGTGTGTGTCGCGGCAGTACACCGGGACCGCGGGCAAGGTCACCAACTGCCAGGTGGGAGTGTCGCTGCACCTGGCTACCGACCGTGCCTCGGCCGCGATCGACTGGCGGCTGTTTGTGCCCGCTTCCTGGGATCCGGCCTCGCCGGAGGCGGATGCGGCCAAGGTCGCCCGCCGTAAACGGTGCCAGATCCCCGCCGAGGCCGGTCATGTGGAGAAGTGGCAGCTGGCCCTGGACATGATCGACGAGGCCCGCAGCTGGGGCGTCGACGTCCCCTTGGTCGTCGCGGACGCCGGATACGGCGACGCCACCGCCTTCCGCCTGGGGTTGGAGGAACGGAAGCTGGCCTACGCCGTCGGTATCTCCTCCCGGCTCACCGCTCATCCCGGACATGCGCGGCCGATCACCCCCGCCTACCAGGGCATTGGCCGCCCGCCGGTGGCGACGTATCCGGACAAGCCGATGACGGTGAAGGAACTGGTCATCCAGGCCGGCCGGCAGGCGGCCCGGCCGGTGTCCTGGCGCGAGGGCTCCCGGCCGGGAACGCGCCGCAGCGGCTTCAAGCGCATGTACTCGCGTTTCGTCGCCCTGCGCATCCGGCCCGCCGGACGCGAGATCCGCCAGGCCACCAAGGGTGCGGAACTGTCCGAGCGCTGGCTGCTGGCCGAATGGCCCGCCACCGAGCCGGAGCCGGTGCAGTTCTGGCTGTCCAGCCTGCCTTCCGGCATGCCCCTGGCCACACTGGTGCGGCTGGCCAAGCTCCGCTGGCGCATCGAACACGACTACCGCGAGATGAAACAGGCCCTGGGACTTGCCCACTTCGAGGGCCGCACCTGGAACGGCTGGCACCACCATGTCACCCTCGTCTCCGCCGCCCACGCCTTCTGCACCCTCCGACGCCTGGCAGGCGCCCCAAAAGACACGGCGCAGGACTGAGCCTCTACCAAGCAGTCCGCGAGCTGCAGACACTCCTC
>NZ_JBEOZU010000234.1:0-1370 GCF_040298185.1 Streptomyces sp. NPDC001634
CTTGCATAAAACCGTCTTTAGCGGACTCTTTTTTGAGCTCAATATGAATGATTGGGAGCCCATTAATCAGCAAGCTCACATCTCCACGATCTACTCTAGAGGAATCTGGGACCACTTGGTGAACCACCTCATAAGAAGAAGTTCCTCCTGAGATATCCTTATTTCTAAAGGCTTCTAAAGTCACTTTTTTCCCATTTTCTCGCTCTAATAAAACTTGAGCCACCCCGTTTTCTCCTCTAAGCCATTGAGAAGCTAAAAAAGGCGTTCCGGTCAAACGTGAAAACTCGACTTTGACTTGCTTAAATTCTTTGTCCGTTAATAGTTGCTCTTCCAATACTGCTAAATTTATTCGGTTCAAATGGCCTCTAAAGTTTTGCCAAAGTGCTTCTTCCGACTTCAAGTCCGGACGATAAGTCCACTGATTTTCTTTCTCACTTAAGATCTGTATGAACTGGTTTTCAATCATTTGTTCCGAATGACTCATTTGATCCCCCTCATTTCCATAGTTTCCACCATTTTTTAGATTCTGTTTTTACCGGCTCTTTTTCTTTTGCCTTGTTTCGTTCTTTTTCTGATAACCTCAATTGAGCTTTCAATTCATTGATTTCTTCCTGCGCCTCACCCCTTATCGACGAGCCATCTTTCATATCCTCCTGAGGCATTTTAAGAGCTTTCAATTCATTGATTTCTGATTTATACTCTTCTAGTACTTTTTTATCCTGTAAGGCTAGACGTTGTTGCTGGTCTAATAGCTTATGAAGATCTTTTTTTTCTGATTGGAGTTCGGACACTAGATTCCTTAAAAATAAAATCTCTTCATTCCCCTCTGGATTGTCATCAACTGAATTATCCACGTTGTCGTCAACAAAAACTTTTTGTTGACGTTTTTTAGTTGACGTTTTGTTAAAAAAAGCATTCTTAATAACTTTTTGACCATCAACGTCAACGTAAACGGTATTTCCTTTTTTTGACGTAAATTGACGTAAATCTATTGACGATTCTTTTTTTATTTTTTGCCATACAGCTTGCTTTGAAACACCTATTTCATCCGCAAGCTCTTTGATTGTCTTTAACTTTTCACTCATCATAAGTCCTGCCTTTTAACCGTGGGTAGGTATTGCTCGATTGCTTTTTTGAGATACTTCGCTACATTGCGCTTAGAATATTCTTCACGCTTGCTAGATACATAAGACAAGTGGTCTTTGACTCCATTAAGCCCTCTCAATTCTTTCAGTTCGTCATAGAGAGGGTACACATTTTTCTGTAAGCCTGCCATTGTTGCCGTATCTGTCATTTCTAATGGTGACAAAAGAAAATTTTCAATCAATAGCTTGGTGTATTTGCTTTTCATTGCTTCAATAGCTAGCTTA
>NZ_JBEOZU010000235.1:0-1331 GCF_040298185.1 Streptomyces sp. NPDC001634
CTGGACCCCGACGCTCCGGACCCCGCGCCGCAGCGGACCGCCCCACCGTCGCAGCAGCCCTCGGTACCGGCACCGTCGGCGCCCGCGACGGGGCCGTCCGCGCAGCAGCCCGCCGGCTCGTTCTCGCAGCAGCCCCCGGCCGCCATCCCCCAGCAGTCCGCCGGCTCCGCCACGCCCATGACCACGGGCCCCGGCGGCGGCCAGCCCTCCTGGGCGCAGCAGGTGCACCGGCTCGCGAGCCCGGGAGCCGAGGGCGACCGGCCCGTCGCGCCGTGGAAGCCCCCGGTGGAGGACGTGTTCCAGGCGGCGGCCCGGGCGCAGGCGGCGGCCCGTCCCGCGGGCCTGGGCAAGCGGCTGACCGCCCGGCTCCTGGACACACTGGTCCTGGCGACGGTCACCGGCGTGGCGGCCGTACCGCTGGGCACCAAGGCGATCGACCACATCAACGACAAGATCGACGCGGCCAAGCTGTCCGGGCAGACCGTCACCGTGTGGCTGCTGGACGGCACGACCGCGGTCTACCTCGCCATCGTGCTCGCCGTACTCCTCGGCTTCGGCGTCCTCTACGAGGCGCTGCCCACCGCCAGGTGGGGCCGCACGCTCGGCAAGAAGCTGTGCGGCCTCGAGGTGCGGGACATCGAGGGACACGAGCCGCCGACGTTCGGTATGGCCCTGCGCCGCTGGCTCGTGTACAGCGTCCCCGGCCTGCTCGTGGTCGGTGTCGTGGGTGTCCTGTGGTGCCTGTTCGACCGTCCCTGGCGCCAGTGCTGGCACGACAAGGCGGCGCACACGTTCGTGGCGGGCTGACCCGGACGGACCTGTACGGATGCGGAGCGGAAGGGTTGGCGGTCGACTCGGGACATGAGCACCGAACCGCCGCCCTCCGGCTCAGGAGACTCCCCGGACAACGACCCGTTCCGGAAGCAGCCGCCCCCGCCGTCCGAGGGCGGCGGCACGGGGCCTCACTGGGGACCCCCGCCCGGCAATGAGGCTCCGCCCGGCGGCCGGCCTATCCGCGGCAACGAATCGTCGCCCGGCAACGAACCGCCACCTGGCGGCTGGCCTCCCCGCGGCAACGAACCTTCGCACGGCAACGAACCTTCGCACGGCAACGAACCGCCACCCGGCAGCCAGCCTCCCTCGGGCGGTGAGCCCCCACCCGGCGGCCAGCCTCCCCCGGGCGGTGAGCCTCCGCCCGGCGGTGAGCCTCCGCCCGGCGGTGAGCCCCCACCCGGCGGTGAGCCCCCACCCGGCGGTGAGCCCCCACCCGGCGGCCAGCCTCCCCCGGGCGGTGAGCCTCCACCCGGTGCCCCTCCACCTGGCGGTGAGCC
>NZ_JBEOZU010000236.1:0-1320 GCF_040298185.1 Streptomyces sp. NPDC001634
TTGTTCTTTTCCTAAATCATCGGTTAAAGCCTTTTGAATCAAATATTTTAATTCATTGGTGCTGACTGTACTACGGATCATGGCATTTAAATATTCATCCTTATCAATTTGATTCCAATCGACAATTTTGTATAGTTTATTTTTAAGAATTAAATCCAACCAGATACGAGTGGCTCGTCCATTGCCTTCCCTAAAAGGATGCGCCACATTCATATCCGAGTACTTATCAATAATTTCATCAAATGTTTCTTGAGGTAATTTATCAATATATTCAAGTGTTTGCGCTAAAAAAATACGTGGCGCAAATTGAAAGTTTCCTTTCGCAATATTCACTTCTCGAATTTTTCCTGCAAAGTCGTAAATATCTTGGAATAAAAACTGATGAATATCAGATAAGCCTTGAAACGTCCCAATTTCCAGATCCTCTATTTTGCCAGACTCAAACAATTCTTTGGCTCTTTTTTTCGTTAATAACTCTTCTTGTTTGGCTAATTCTGCTGAATTTGTTAAGCCTAATTTATTATCTAAAACCAAAATATCCCCTCACTCTCTATTTTTTCGGAAAGATTCTTTTGAAAATTTTTGGACGTTGATCAAACCATGTTGAAGCGGTATACATTAATCGAAAACTGCCATAAATTCCAGCACCGATTAAACCAAAACCACCTAATCCAAGAACGACTGCCCCATAAGGATGTTTAGGCTGTATTTCCATCACTGTGTCATACAAAATATGCAAACCCCAACCATCCCAGATACCTTTATAAATCCATCGTCCGATGAGAATACCGACAACTAAGAAACAGAACAGGCAGATAATATTCACAATCAAAATACTGTAACGTTCGACAATCTCACGTTTGCGATCTGCTTTTATCTGCTCTTTTTGTTCATTCAGTTCTTTTTTCAAAGCGAGTAATGCTTGTTTTTCAACTTGAATGTCTTTCAGTATGGTCGCTTTTAAGTTTTCTGCCTCTAAACGATGGAGTTGTTCTTGAATGGCAGACTCCATTTTTTGACTCGCAACAGCTTCTATTTTTTCTTGGTAGCCCCGAAAGTCTTTATTAACTTCTTGACGGACTAAGCGGTCTAGTTCTGGAACGTGACTGAAATCAATTTTACCATTTTTATAAGCATTTAATACTTGAACAACGAGTTGTTCATCTTTATTCATCGACTCATCCCCCGATCATGATCTTTTGTTGGTTTCTTTTCAGACTGTACGTCTCTATTCACTTGTTTTTCTAGGCTTTTCTGTTGTTCTTGCTCGTAATTTTTCATGTCTTTTGAAAAGCGACGTTCAAAATCATCGAGGATTTT
>NZ_JBEOZU010000237.1:0-1319 GCF_040298185.1 Streptomyces sp. NPDC001634
TGGCGGTGGGGAGTGTAGCGGGGGCTCAGTATGCGTGGGGCGGTCTTGGGCTGACCGTCCCACCAACGGGTGCCCGCGCCGCATGTAGTGACAGCACGGCGAGCAGTCCGTTGTCGTGATCCACGATGTACCGACGAATGCCTGGGACCTGGAACTCGAAGAACTCTTCCTGAAGACCGGAGCCCGCTTCTGCCGCGTGGAGGTCCGGCGGCGGATGCGGGACTACGTCCGCGGACTGCTCGGCCCGGTGGGCCGCAAGAACAGCTGGCAGCTCGCCGAGTACGCCGGCCACGCCACCCCACACGGCCTGCAGCACCTGCTCTCCCACAGCCGCTGGGACACTGACGGCCTGCGCGACGACCTGCAGACGTACGTGGCAGAACAACTCGGCACACCAGAAGGTGTGTTAATCCTGGATGACACCGGCTTCGTGAAGAAGGGCATCACCTCCGCCGGAGTGCAGCGCCAGTACTCCGGCACCGCCGGGCGGACAGAGAATTGCCAGATCGGGGTGTTCGCCGCCTACGCCACCACCCGCGGCCACGCCCTGGTCGACCGCGAGCTCTACCTGCCCAAGTCCTGGACGGAGGACCGGGAACGCTGCCAAGCGGCCCGCATCCCCGACGACCGCACGTTCGCCACCAAGGGCGACCTCGCCCGCGACATGATCCTGCGCGCCCTGGCCTCTCCGCTTCCCGTGGCCTGGGTTACTGCGGACTCCGCCTACGGGCAGGACTCCCACTTCCGGCGCTTCCTGGAAGACGCCCAGCTCTCCTACGTCGTCGCCGTCCCCAAGTCCCAGCAAGTCCACGGCCCTCGCATCGACCATCTCATCGCTCAGGCGCCGCCCGAGGCATGGCAGCGCCTGTCGGCGGGGCCGGGAGCCAAGGGCGAACGGTTCTACGATTGGGCCGCCGCCCGCCTGCCGGCCGCGGCCGAGTCCGACGGCCACGAGGCGACCCGGCAGCGGTGGATGCTGGCTCGCCGCAGCATCGGCAAGCCCGACGAGATCGCCTATTACCTCGCCTGCGCCCCGCTGGAGGCCACGGTTGCCGACTTGGTCCGCGTCGCCGGTTGCCGCTGGAAGATCGAGGAGTGCTTCCAAAGCGCGAAGAACGAGTGCGGCCTGGACCAGTACGAGGTCCGCCGCTACGTGGGCTGGTATCGGCACATCACGTTGGCCATGGTCGCCCACGTCTTCCTCGCCGTGATGGCCGTGCAGGAGCGCGAAAAGGGGGTGACGAGGCCGACACACCCGACCTCGTGGACCTCACACCAGCCGAAATCCGTCGTCTGCTGGCAACTGAACCCCGTCGCCA
>NZ_JBEOZU010000238.1:0-1315 GCF_040298185.1 Streptomyces sp. NPDC001634
CAAGAATCTCGAGCACCTTTTCATATCTATGACCCTGCGATGGGTTCAGGTTCTTTGATGCTTAATATTCGTCGCTATCTCATCAATCCAAATCAAGTGCACTATCATGGACAAGAGTTAAATACAACGACCTTTAACTTGGCACGTATGAACTTAATTCTTCATGGGGTGGATAAAGAACGCATGAACCTGAATAACGGAGATACTTTAGATGCCGATTGGCCCTCAGAAGAGCCTTATCAGTTTGATTCCGTAGTCATGAATCCACCTTATTCTGCAAAATGGTCAGCGGCAGATCAGTTTCTCTCTGACCCTCGTTTTGAGCGTTTTGGAAAATTAGCGCCTAAATCTAAAGCTGACTTTGCCTTTCTCCTTCACGGTTTTTACCATTTGAAAGAATCGGGAACAATGGGAATTGTCCTTCCGCATGGCGTGCTCTTTAGAGGAGCCGCAGAAGGAACCATTCGTCAAGCCCTTTTAGAAATGGGAGCCATTGATGCGGTCATTGGCTTGCCGGCCAATATTTTTTTTGGAACGAGTATTCCGACAACGGTTATTATTTTGAAGAAAAACCGCTCTCATCGTGATGTCTTATTTATCGATGCTTCTCAAGATTTTGAAAAACAAAAAAATAAAAATGTCCTGTTGGATGAACATATTGATAAAATTGTTTCTATCTACAAAAAACGAGAAGATATTGAAAGATATGCTCATGTTGCAAGTTTTGATGAGATCCAAGAAAATGACTTTAACTTAAATATCCCTCGTTATGTCGATACCTTTGAGGAAGAGGAACCGGTTGATTTGGTTGCAGTAAATACCAATCTCCTTAAGGTCAATGAAGAATTAGTTCAACAAGAGCAAGTGCTCTTATCGTTGATTGACGATTTTTCAGAAAGTGAAGAGAATCAAGCCTTAATTGATTCGATGCGTCTTCTTTTGAGAGGTGGGCATGATGAGTAAAAAGAGTCCACAATTAAGGTTTGAAGGTTTTACGGATGATTGGGAAGAGCGTAAGTTCTCAAATTTAGCTGAAGTAAGACGGGGCTTAACATATAAGCCATCCGATGTCCAAAAATATGGTATTAGGGTTCTTCGTTCTTCCAATATTGCAGAAGATACTTTTTTAATTAAATCGGACGATGTCTTTGTAAATAAAGAGGCAGTTAAAATTGACAAAGTGAAAAATGGGGATATTCTTATCACTTCTGCAAATGGATCTAGCCGTTTAGTTGGTAAGCATGCTTTGATTGAAGGGATTGAAAATGATACTGTTCATGGTGGATTTATGCTTGTCGCAAGGGCTGAAAAACCG
>NZ_JBEOZU010000239.1:0-1297 GCF_040298185.1 Streptomyces sp. NPDC001634
GGAGGAACATCCTCTATCATAAGGGCCATAATAATTATGAATGGCGTATAGTATTTTGCAAATTTATCTACAAAGGCTTGTGCAGGAGCTCGTTCTCCTTGCGCTTCTTCAACTAAGTGAATGATTTTGGCAATCGTTGTATCCGTTACTTTTTTTGTTACTTTGACTTCAAGAACACCTTCTTCATTTAGTGTTCCTGCAAACACTTCATCATCTAACTGTTTTTCAACAGGAACCGATTCTCCTGTTATTGCTGCTTGATTTACTGAAGAATGACCGTTGATAACAAGCCCATCCATGGCTATTTTTTGTCCGGGTTTAATGATCATAATATCGTCGATATCGATTTTATCGACACTGACTAATTGCTCTACATTGTTTCTCCTGATAAGAGCTTCTTTGGGAGCTATATCCATAAGAGAACGAATCGACTGTCTTGCTTTATCCATTGAAAATCGTTCCAAAGCTTCGCTAATAGCAAATAGTATTACTACAATAGAACTTTCGGCCCATTCTCCAATAAATGCGGCCCCAATAATTGCAATAGTCATTAAAGATTCCATGGAGAAGTCCAATTTGATCAAATCAGAGAACCCTTCTTTAAATAAATCAAATCCACCAATTATTATTGCCAATATATAAAGAGCTTTCGTTAATAAATGATCTTCGCCCAATGATAGTTGGGAAATCACAGCAACAAGTATAAAACCAAGAGAGATGATTAAAGCGATATTCCGTTTAATAAAAGACTCTTTTGATCTAACTTGTTCATCATTTTCTTGATCATCACGAATGATAAGATTTTCGAAGGCTCCCGCTTCTTCGAGTTCTTCAATTGTTGTTTGGCCTTCTACTGAAATCTTACTTGCACCAAAGTTTACTGTTGCACTCGTAACTCCTGGCAACTGCTTTACATTTTTTTCAAATTTACCTGCACAATTTGTACAGCTTAATCCTTCTATTCGATAGGTTTTTTCGGTCATTTTCTCACTCATGCTAGCACCTCTTCTTTAAAATTTACGCCAAGCTCCATAAGATTTAAGATTTTGATATTTTTAATAAAATAGTAGACTAACTTACCATCCTTGTGACTATCAACTACTCCCAATTTTTTTAAGGAGTTCAGATGGTGTGAAGTTGTTGCGACCGAAGCATCAATGATATTAGCAATATCACAAACACATAGCTCATCTTCATGAACTAAAGCATGTACAATTTTAAGTCGATTTTCATCTGACAATATTTTAAAGAAACCACTTACTGACGGAGTATCAAAGTTTGCTAGTTTAGATTTAGC
>NZ_JBEOZU010000240.1:0-1234 GCF_040298185.1 Streptomyces sp. NPDC001634
CCGGGCAATCCAATCAAATTTAGATATGTCAATCCAATTACTGAACCCCATCCTATTATCCGAATAACTATCGAATTTTTAAACCGGCTTCCCATTTCCACCTCACTATTGGTCATCATTAATAATGGTACCATCGAAAATGGTAACGCAAAAGCTAAGAAGACTTGTGAATTATTCATTAGTGTATTTAACGCTGTGTGCTCCCGAATCGTTCCTTGCCTGCTTGTAATAATTACACAGATTAACACTGGGATAACTGAAATCAAACGCGTAATTAAGCGTCTTAGCCAAATTGGCATTCTCATATGAATGAATCCCTCCATAATTACTTGTCCAGTTAAAGTTCCGGTAATCGTTGAATTTTGTCCAGAAGCTAGTAACGCGACTGCGAATAATGTAGAAAGAAGACCTGATTTTGCAACGGTGATTAAAATTCCGTTACTCAATGTATCCGAATTTGATAAAGCCTCATACAACCCAAAGAATGATGGATCTTTCACTGCCCCTGTTTTAAAAACAGCAACTCCCATTATGAGCAATAAGGAGTTAACAAAAAAAGCGAGAGTCAATTGAATGTTAGAATCCCATGTTGAAAATCGTACAGCATTGGCGATTTCATCTTCATCCGTACGATTTATCTTTCGAGTCTGAGACACAGCCGAATGTAGATATAAATTATGAGGCATAACGGTTGCACCAATAATCCCTAATGCACCAGTTAAAGGCGTTTGACCACCAATTGAATGTGTAGAGGAGAACGTTTCACCAGTCGGAACCAATCCTTTAAGTACATCCCCCCAATTAGGATCAGACAACGCTACTTGATAAACAAACACAAAAAGAATTACAAAAATCAAACAGACAACTATTGCTTCAATTTTTCTAAAACCAACTTTCGTTAACAACAATAATATTAAAACATCAAATACCGTAATAAAGACTGCGACGACAAGCGGAATATTAAAAAGTAAATAAAGAGCAATTGATGCGCCAATTACTTCCGCAATATCTGTTGCCATAATCGCTAATTCCGTTAAAATCCATAAAATGATTCCTAGTTTTTTACTCGTTCTCGCTCGAATTGCTTGAGCTAAATCCATTTGACTAACAATTCCCAATTTAGCAGCCATATATTGTAATAGCATTGCAATTAAACTAGACATTAAAATGACCGACATTAATAAATACTGGAAGTTTTGCCCACCCGTAATCGAAGTAGACCAGTTGCCTGGAT
>NZ_JBEOZU010000241.1:0-1208 GCF_040298185.1 Streptomyces sp. NPDC001634
CTGGGCCTGGAGGGCCCGGCGGTGACGGTGGACACGGCATGCTCGTCCGCGCTGGTGGCCCTGCATCTTGCGGTGCAGGCGTTGCGGGCGGGGGAGTGTGATCTGGCGTTGGCCGGTGGTGTGACGGTGATGTCGACGCCGGGGTTGTTCCTGGACTTCAGCAGGCAGCGTGGTCTGGCGTCGGACGGTCGGTGCAAGGCGTTCTCGGACGCGGCGGACGGGGCCGGGTTCTCCGAGGGTGCGGGTCTGGTGCTGGTGGAGCGGCTGTCCGATGCGCGGGCGGCCGGCCGGGAGGTCCTGGCGGTGGTCCGGGGCAGTGCTGTGAATCAGGACGGTGCGTCCAATGGTCTGACGGCGCCGAACGGTCCTTCGCAGCAGCGGGTGATCCGTCAGGCGCTGGCGGGGGCGGGGCTCAGGCCCGCGGACGTGGATGCGGTCGAGGCGCATGGCACCGGTACGACGCTGGGTGATCCGATCGAGGCGCAGGCGCTGCTGGCCACCTACGGCCAGGACCGTGAACAGCCGCTTCTGCTGGGAGCCGTGAAGTCGAACATCGGACACACCCAGGCCGCTGCCGGTGTCGCCGGCGTCATCAAGATGGTGCTCGCCATCCAGCACGGAGTGCTGCCCCGCACCCTGCACGCGGAGGAGCCGTCCACGCACGTGGACTGGACGGCGGGTTCTGTGGAGCTGCTCACCGACAGCGCCGACTGGCCGCGGGCCGCGGGGCATGTGCGTCGGGCGGGTGTGTCGTCGTTCGGTATCAGCGGGACGAATGCGCATGTGGTGCTGGAGGAGGCGCCGGTTCAGGAGGAGTCCGAACCGGTGAGTGTGGCGGCTCCGGTCGATGGTGGTGTGGTGCCGTGGGTGGTGTCGGGCCGTACGGCTGCGGCCTTGCGGGCCCAGGCCGGGCGGCTGGTGGAGTTCGTGACCGGTGACGACGCGTTGGATGTTGTCGCGGTGGGTGGTTCTCTTGTGCGGTCGCGGTCGTTGTTCGAGCACCGGGCCGTGGTGTGGGGAGGTGACCGTGCGGAGCTGTTGCGCGGTCTTGAGGCGGTCGCTTCGGGTGAGGAGGCGGTCAACGCCGCGACGGGCACGGCCCGGCGCGATGTGCGCACGGCGTTCCTGTTCGCCGGTCAGGGCTCCCAACGCCTCGGCATGGGCCGGGAGTTGTACGACACGTACCCCGTCTTCGCGGACGCCTTCGA
>NZ_JBEOZU010000242.1:0-1172 GCF_040298185.1 Streptomyces sp. NPDC001634
CTGGCCGGGGGTGGGCGCGGGTGTCCACACGGCCCGCCCGCGGTGGGGCGGGTGATCCCCGCCGAACGGCGCGTACCGGGGTGACGGGCGGGCGGGCACCATGAACCCACTGGCCACACGGGCGTGGCCACGACGCGAGGAGCAGCCATGACCGCCGAGCCGATGTCCTCCCCGGCAGCCGCAGACGCAGCGAGGGAATGTCCGCCGCCCTTCGACCCCGAGCTGGCGGCCGCGCTCGAACTGATTTCCGAGCAGTTGTCGCCGGGCTTTCCGCCCGAGGCGATCCCCGACGTCCGCGCCGGCATGCTCTTCGACATCCCCTCGGACGACGACCTGCGCCGCGGCGGCACCTTCGACGTCGAGGAGCGGGCGGTGCCCGGACCGGACGGGGCGCCGGAGGTCTCCCTGCTGATCTGCCGGCCGACGGGCGCGAGCGGCCCGCTGCCGGCCGTCTACCACGTGCACGGGGGCGGGATGATCCTCGGCAACAACCGGTTCGGCGTCGACGAGATGCTGGACCTGGCCGAGGAGCTGGGGCTGGTCGTGGTCTCGGTGGAGTACCGGCTGGCCCCGGAACACCCGCACCCGGCCCCGGTCGAGGACTGCTACGCGGGGCTCGTGTGGATCGCCGAGAACGCGAAGGAACTCGGCATCGACCCCGAGCGGATCGTCATCGCCGGAGCCAGCGCGGGCGGCGGCCTCACCGCGGCGCTTGCGCTGCTCGCGCGGGACCGCGGCGGCCCGGACCTGTTCGGACAGATGCTGCTGTGCCCGATGCTCGACGACCGTAACGACTCCGTCTCCGCCCGCCAGATGGCGGGGCGGGGCATCTGGGACCGCACCGCGAACGAGACCGGCTGGGGAGCGCTGCTCGGAGACGCGCGCGGCGGCCCGGACGTCTCGCCGTACGCCGCCCCGGCCCGCGCCACCGACCTGTCCGGCCTGCCGCCCGCCTTCATCGACGTCGGCTCCGCGGAGACCTTCCGGGACGAGGACGTCGCCTACGCCGGCCGGATCTGGCAGGCGGGCGGGCGCGCCGAACTCCACGTGTGGCCGGGCGGGTTCCATGGGTTCGACGGTTTCGCCCCGCAGGCGTTGCTGTCCCAGGAGGCCCGGGCGGCCCGGGCGCGCTGGCTGCGGCGGCTGCTGGGCGCCTGACCCGGTCCGGCAGA
>NZ_JBEOZU010000243.1:0-1139 GCF_040298185.1 Streptomyces sp. NPDC001634
TTTATTAAACCATTCAAGTGAAGCTATGACCTTAACGTATCTTGGATTAGATCAAGCTAGTCGAGAAACGATGTTAGACCAAATTGATTTTGGGTAATGAATGTTTAGAACTTAGTAGTCGTCCAAAAACGACTACTTTTTTTGTTGAATCGTCCAAGGACGATTCGATGCTTTTGACTTGTAAGAACAGGATTGAATGAAGCCATACTGTTCGCATATTTTTAGTGGATGAACGAATAAAAAATCTCTCGTATTTTGTTTGTTCATCCATGGTTTTAGAAAAAAGAGGGACGATTTCGGAAGAAGAAAATCGTCTCTTTTTTTTCTTCTTTTTGTATGACAAAAAGAAAGATCTTTTGCCCATTTTATTTTTATAAAATGGGTAGGTGGCGTTTGCGTAAAGCAAATCGACACAATCCAAAGGGGATAAAAGGGGAAAGTGAAACTTCCCCCTTTTCAAGCCACATTGTAATACAAGAACGAAGTAATTTGTATTACAATGTGATAGCTTACAGCAGTATTTATGGGTTTATATTTGCTATTTTGTTGTGAGGATTGTAACCGAATAGGGCGCAATGCTTATTACAAAATCAATGACAAAGGGCGATTGAGGAATGAGCGCTGGGGCATTTTATCTTTGAGGAGGCTATTTATGGATCAGAAAGAAGTATCACAAAATCAAACAAAGTACATTCAATTTAGATTATCTGAAGAACAATACAATAAGCTGAAAATTTCAGGAGAAACATATGGACTCTCTCCGAATCTTTATGAGAAAAAATTAGCACAAAAATCTCATTTAAAAAAACCTTATCTCGAACATGACCAAGCGAAATCTTTATTATTAGAACTCTCAAAACAAGGAACCAATTTAAATCAAATCGCCAAGAAACTCAATCAATTCGATCGGATGGACAACCAAGATAAAGAGCTGATCGTGGCTTTACGCTATACATACGGAGTACTCGCTCAAGCTCAAAAGGGGTATCAAGAGTTATGGCAACAATTGCAAAAATAAGCAATGGCGCAAGTGCAGCGAGCGCCCTTAATTATGCTTTAGGGCAAGACAGACCCATGCATGAAAAAACTGAACAGTGGCTACAAGACCATCAATTGGAACGTCCTGTGGAGCTGACAAA
>NZ_JBEOZU010000244.1:0-1119 GCF_040298185.1 Streptomyces sp. NPDC001634
GTGTTCGCCTCGGTGCCGCGCAAGGACCAGCGGGCCAAGGGCGACTGCTATCTGCGGGGACTGATGATGGACGGTCGCCGCAAGTCCATCCAGGCCATGGCCTCGCGGCTGCCGGACGGCAACGAGCAGAACCTGCAGCAGTTCGTGAACCAGTCCAGGTGGGATCCGGTGCCGGTGCGGCGGAGGATCGCCGAGCGGCTGGTGCCGCAGATCGGCCCGGACGCCTGGGCGGTCGATGACGTGTCGTTCCCCAAGGACGGCAGGATGTCGGTCGGGGTTGCTCCCCAGTACTGCGGTGCGCTGGGCAAGCAGGCCAACTGCCAGGTCGCGGTCAGTGTGCACGCGGTCTCCGACACGGCCTCGTGCCCGCTGAACTGGCGGCTGTTCCTGCCACCGGAGTGGGCGGATGACGCCGTCCGGCGAAGGCGGACTGGCGTCCCACAGGACGTCGGACACCGGGAGAAGTGGCGTCTGGCACTGGACTCCCTGGACGAACTGGCCTCCTGGCAGCTGGTGCCGCCGCTCGTGGTGGCGGACGCCGGCTACGGCCAGAACGCCGACTTCCGCGCCGGCCTGGCCGAGCGGGAGATCCGTTATGTGGTCGGCATCCGCGGCGATCTGACCGTCCAGCCGCATGACGCGGTGCCCGCCGCCCCCGCCTGGTCCGGCACCGGCCGCCGGCCGGTTCCCCGCTACCGACAGCCACCAGTGCCGGTGGCGGAACTGGCAGCGGCCGCAGGACGGGAGGCCTTCGCGGAGGTGACCTGGCGGGAAGGCTCCCGCTCCCTGATGACCTCCCGGTTCCTTGCGGTGCAGGTCCGGCCGGCCGGGGTGCGCTCGCGCCGGCTGGCCAAGGCAGCCGCGGTGGCCGAGCACGGCCAGTGGGACGGCGTCCTGCCCGAGGTGTGGTTGCTGGCCGAATGGCCCGACGGCGAGGACAAGCCGACCCGGTTCTGGCTGTCCGACCTGCCCGACGACACCCCGATCCCGGACCTGGTCCGCCTGGCGAAGATCCGCTGGCGCATCGAGCACGATTACCGCGAACTCAAGCACGGCCTGGGCCTGGACCACTTCGAAGGCCGCTCCTGGAACGGCTGGCACCACCACGCCACCCTCGTC
>NZ_JBEOZU010000245.1:0-1092 GCF_040298185.1 Streptomyces sp. NPDC001634
CTATACACAGTTTTTTGTAGGACTATACACAGTATTTTGTAGGACTATGCACAGTTTTTTGTAGGACTATAATCCTGTTACCCCTTGCAAACACTATATTTTTTTTTTCGCAAAAGAACAAAAGACAAAATATATAATATAAAATAATTAAAAGGGACTCTAAGGAGTCCCAATTTTCTTTTTTTAAAATACCCGAATTGCTAGTTGATTATTTATCCATGACTTGATACCCGATAGAATATCTTAAAGTCTCTGGTTCCAGTGATTTAGCTGATTTTAACAGTAAAGAATACGCTAAAAGTATCATCTCTAATTTCAATTGAAAACCTTGAGGCGAACGACTTTTACAACGCTCAGCTCCTAGATTTGTCAAAAAAGAGAAAACTCGCTCAATCACTTTTCTACGTTTTGAAAAATTAGGGAAAAGGATTTTCTTTTGCTTCATGTTCTTCCTGACAGGTGTAATTAGATCAATTCCTTCTAATTCCAGCCTTTCATGCAGTGACTGACCTAAATATCCCATATCTCCAAGGACTGTTGGTGTCCCAAATTGACTCAACACTTCCTCGGTCATTGAACTATCAGCCATTGAAGCAGGAGTAATTGTGTAGTCTATGACATAGCCTGATTCACTGACTAAAGCATGAAATTTACATCCATAGAAGTACTGTCCCTTTGTAGAATCGTAGCCAACATTTGCATAATCTCCAAGAACTTTGCTTCTGAAATTACGAATAGGCTGACACAAAGGAAGGGGGAAGCTGTCAATAATGGATACACTAATTCCTTCAACCTCTTTAAAGACGAGTGCTTGGCGAATGACTTGGATACTCGGTAAGAGGGCATTACAACGGCGGACAAAGCGAGAATATTCTAGGAAATTAGGAAATAAACTTTGAGCCAATTGGTGCTTTGCTTTAAGTGTTTCACTAAAATGTAGTACGCCCCATAGGTAACAAGCGATAACTAAGCAATCTGATGTTGCGAGATGGACGTTCTTTCGGTTTTGAACCTCAAGGGGAACACTCGTTTGATAAAGCGTCTCAATGGTTGTCAGTAAATAAACAAAAACTTTTGGAAGTGTGCTATTAT
>NZ_JBEOZU010000246.1:0-1090 GCF_040298185.1 Streptomyces sp. NPDC001634
CCGAAGCTATGATCAATACGAAGAGGACTTTGAAGCATTTTCAGAAGTAGTGGAGCAGATGCCACAATATCAAGGTAAAACGGAAAATGTTAAAACAAAGATTAAAGAAATGATCGAGGATGAGGAGCATCCTGAGGAAGACTTCGAGAAGCTTTTACAAGAGATTGCTTTTTCTTCGCAGCTCAATGCGACACATAAAGACATCGTGGATAGTTTTTATATTAATCAACTTTTGAAAGCGATTCAATTAAACGAAGCAGGGGCCGTTGAAAAATTTGAAAAAGAAATCCAACAAAAGGATCCTCAAATCCAAAAGATGTATCACACCTTGAAAGATCAACTCGTCAATACTACTGAAGAGATCGATGTGGCTCAATTAAAAGAGACTTCGATTCAAAATGAAATTCAAAGACAACTTCAAAAAGAAGCCGAAGAATTTGGATTATCCTTCGACTTTTTACAGTCTGCAATGAATGAATATCAAGGCGATAAGAAAACGATCCCTTATTTAACTCATTTACTGGATTCGATGACCCTTAGTAAAGAAGAGTTTGAAGCCAAAACGGGTGAAAAATACAGAAGAAGAACAAAAGTTTTAGAAGAACGACTACAACAAAACTTTGAACAACTTCAAAAATGGAAAGAAGAATTATAATGGCGACAGGTTTAAATCAACAACTATGGGCTTCTGCGGATATCTTACGTGGGAAGATGGATGCAAGTGAGTATAAAAACTACTTACTGGGATTAATTTTCTATAAGTACTTGTCTGATGCGCAGCTGAGAGAAGTTTATGAACAAGAAAATGGCAAAACAGATACCTTCCCAGAACGTTCCACTCAGTATGCAGGCTTCATGGAATGGTACGAAGAAGACAAAGACGATTTAATCGAAAATATCCAACCCAAACAAGGCTACTTTATCAAACCCGATCAATTGTTTTATCACTACCGCCTCAAAGCTGATAACTATGAATTTAACTTGACCGACTTACAAGCAGGTTTTAATGAGTTGGAACGTCAAGGAGAAGAATTCAGTGGATTGTTTGCGGATATTGATTTAAACTCAACAAAATTAGGCTCAAATGCAC
>NZ_JBEOZU010000247.1:0-1066 GCF_040298185.1 Streptomyces sp. NPDC001634
AGAGGTCGTTTTCACCTTAGTTGCCCTTGTATCGCCTATATTGCGAGCCGTAGAGATTCGATGTCGGTGAGGCTGTCGGTGCGATGGAGTCCTGAGAGCCGGACGGGGTGACGCCTGGGGTGGGATGCGACTTGCGCCTGTCTCATTCCAAGACGCCCTGGTCCACGCCGTGCTTCCACGGCCGAAGACGCACGCCTGGGCGCACTCGGCTCGAGGCGGTACGCCCAGGTCATGAGTGAACGGCGTCCATATCCGAGTGATCTGTCCGATGCCCGCTGGGAGTTGATCGAGCCGGTCCTGACGGCCTGGCGCTTCGAGCGCCGCGGCCGGGCCCTGGACTTCGGACGTCCGCCCGAGCACGAACTGCGCAAGATCATGAACGCGATCCTCTATGTGGACCGCACCGGGGTGCAGTGGCGCTACCTGCCGCACGATTTCCCGCCCTGGGAGACGGTCTACGGCTACGTCGCCAAGTGGCAGAAGGAAGGGGTGTTTGCCCAGCTCAACGGTCTGCTGCGGGAGTTGGTGCGGCACAAGGAGGGGCGGAACGCGGAGCCGTCGGCCTGCGTGATCGACGCGCAGAGCGTGAAGACCTCCACCAGCGTTCCCGCCACGAGTCAGGGCACGGATGCGGGCAAGAAGATCGTGGGTCGGAAGCGGAGCATCGTGACCGACACGATCGGCCTCCTCCTGGCGGTGCTGGTTACCGCGGCCAGTGTCCAGGACTCGGTGGCCGGCACCCAACTGCTCGACCAGGTCGCCGCCGGCCATCCCGGCATCCGCAAGGTGTGGGTCGACGGCGGCTACCGCCAGCACTTGGTCGAGCATGCCGCCACTCTCGGCATCGACATGGAAATCGACACCCGCACCCCCGGGACCAGGGGATTCACCCCGATACCGAAGCGGTGGGCGGTCGAACGGACCTACGGCTGGCTGATGCTCCATCGCCGCCTGGCCCGCGCCTACGAGACCCTACCGGCCCGCTCCGAAGCCATGATCCACCTAGCCATGACCGACCTGATGGCCCGCCGCCTCACCGGCGAAGCCACCATCTCCTGGCGCGACC
>NZ_JBEOZU010000248.1:0-1064 GCF_040298185.1 Streptomyces sp. NPDC001634
ATTAGAAAATACATTAGAAGCTGGAGACGAGATTGTCTAGATAATGTGCGAGATAAAATTTTTAGCAGGTTATCATACATAAGACAAAATGTTTTTAAAACTGATAACGTATTTATTCCACAACAATTACGCATTTATTTTTGAGAAAAATATAAAGCAGGAGGATTACAATGCTGAAAACTTATTCTTTAACAAAAAATACATTATTAGTTTCGTCAGAATCAAATATCAAAAATTCGTCTGTTGTTTATGTTTATGGTGACGAACGAGAATATATCGAATCTTTTGAACATAGATCTGACTTTAACATAGACAATATACTAACGTTTGATGATCGAGTTGCATATGACACGATGATAGATCAGAACGATGAAAAAAGTTTGCTCGTAAGTTATTTGTTTCCCGAGATACATGAAGGTGGGCATCTAGATAATCTGACGACATCTGTTGTTTTCTTGGTATTTAAAAATAAGTTGATAATTTTTACAAAACAAAAATTAAAATTCATTCCCGAACTCTTATCCAATATGGTTTTACATGATGTCGATAATTTCATGCAGGAAGTACTTTTAAAGATCATGCAAAAAGATTTCCATGTGATGCTTGACGACCTTCGTGGAGTCAAGGAAAAAATTGATGATTTAGACTCAGAAATATCAACGTCCGGTTCACTCAGACCAACGTTTGGTGATTTATTGACTCTTCAAAAATACATGATAGCTTTGTCAACAACCTATGGCGCTAATCACAAAGCGCTGGATTTCATTAAAAAAAATTTTACAACTATTAATGATATTGATTTTACCACCCAAAAAATAATTGATGAGATATACAATACAAGCGACACAATGGATAGAATTATTTTAGGTTACAGTCAATATTTGGATTATTTGGAAAATATGATAAACAATATGATTTCGTATCAGCTAAACATGATTATGAAAACTCTAACAGAGATATCAATCGTTTTGACTATTCCAGCAATCATTTTTGGTTTTTGGGGAGTCAATGTCGATGGCCCGTTTGAAAAATCTTCTTATGGTGTTTTTGCTGTGCTGATTATC
>NZ_JBEOZU010000249.1:0-1052 GCF_040298185.1 Streptomyces sp. NPDC001634
GGCGGCGACTGCTTTAGCTGTTGTCTCGTTGT
Source organism: Streptomyces sp. NPDC001634 (assembly GCF_040298185.1). Taxonomy (NCBI): domain Bacteria; kingdom Bacillati; phylum Actinomycetota; class Actinomycetes; order Kitasatosporales; family Streptomycetaceae; genus Streptomyces; species Streptomyces sp. NPDC001634. The sequence goes on from NZ_JBEOZU010000249.1 coordinate 33, forward strand.
CTCCAGTCAGCATAATCATACGAGAAATACCTTCGTGGCGTAGTTCTTCGAGGGATTCTTTGACACCAGAACGTATTTCGTCCGCAATACCATAAATTAGTTGCAATCTGTTATCAGCTGCGACCAAAACAACTGATGCACCTGAATCAGTGATTTCTGTGATGTCCTGTTTCTGCTCGGGAGAAATCGTAATATGATTAACCACCATCATTTTTTCATTACCAATCAATAGGTTGTCTGCGATGATTCCCTGTCCTTTAACAACGTCCGTTTTTTCAAATTTGATAGGATTGAATTTTCCGATCATGCGTACAACTGCCGTTGCTAATGGGTGATCAGATTCATTTTCTGCTGAAGCAACTGCATCAATCAATTCTTTTGAAGCACCATAATTTTTGACAACAACAACTTCTGCATTGCCTTTCGTCAGAGTACCCGTCTTATCAAACAGAAGCGTATCAATGTGACTGAAGGTATTCATAACATCACCTCCCTTGATAAGGACGCCTCTTTTTGCACCATTCCCGATTCCTGCAACATTTGAAACAGGTGCACCAATCACGAGGGCACCAGGGCAACCAAGTACGAGAATCGTGATGGCTAGTTCTAGATTATGACTAAAAACCCAAGTAATAGCTGCAATAACAAGTACCGCTGGCGTGTAATACTTAGCAAAGCGGTCGATGAATTTCTCAGCAGGAGATTTGGTATCTTAGGCTTCTTCGACAAGTTCAATAATTTTACCAAAGGTTGTATCTTCGCCGACTTTTTCTGCTTCTACGTAAATTGTACCGTTTTCTAAGATAGAACCTGCAAAAACTTTGGTACCAGCTTCCTTTCTGATTTCACGTGATTCACCTGTGATACTGGCTTCGTTGACATAGCCAGATCCTTGGTAAATACGACCATCAACAGGAACTTGACGTCCGGTTTTTACTAAGAGTTTGTCGCCAATTTCAACTTCATCAATGTCCATTTCTTCGCCATCAGCAGATAGGGCTGTGCTGGGTGCCATATTCG
>NZ_JBEOZU010000250.1:0-1030 GCF_040298185.1 Streptomyces sp. NPDC001634
ATCCTGAAATCTCTCGCCGACTACCTCACCAAAATCAGTCCGCCAAACAGGTAGCAACTTACCCGTGTGATTTGCGGCGCACGACACTAGTGCCGTGACCGGCAACGTTCACCGAGGGCTCGTGGTCTGCGGGTGCGTGAGTGACCGGTGCTCCCTGGTTTTGGCTGGTCGCAAGGCGGAACGACCTCGTTTGCATGGCTGTAATCAACTTGCTGACCTCTCCGGCGGACGGGCAGGGTCTGGATCATGCTTGAACTACGCACCTTGAAATCAGACGACTGGCCCCTTTGGCGGGAGTTGCGACTGGCCGCGCTTGCTGAGGCGCCCTACGCGTTCGGATCGACGCTGGCCCAGTGGCAGGGCTCCGGCGACCGAGAGGAACGCTGGCGTGCCCGTCTGTCGATTCCTGGCGCGCACGATCTCGTCGCGCTCCTCGACGGCCTCCCGGTAGGCATGGCCAGCGGAGTGCCGGGCGAGGGAGCAGGGAACGTAGAGTTGATCTCGATGTGGGTCAACCCCACGGCTCGAGGCAAGGGCGTGGGTGACTACCTGATCCAGGCGGTCGAGCGGTGGGCGGCGGAGCGCGGTGCCACGACGCTGCGGCTGTCCGTCATGCCGGACAATCGCAAGGCGACCGCGCTCTATGAACGGCACGGTTTCACGGACACGGGTGACCCCGGCGATCTTCTGCCCGATGGCGTGGGCAGGGAGCGGGTCATGGCGAAGAGCCTGGCCGCTGTCTGATCTCCGCATCCGGGCGCGGCGGGGGATCCCCCACGTGCTCAGGCTGCGGCGGCGAGGGGGCGTCCGCCCCAGCGGATGCCCTTCTCGCTGCGGATGCGGGCGCAGAGATGTAGCCACCCGGGCGGTCTGACCGTCCTTGTCCGAGCGCACAGGCATGCTCGGTCCCGACGGGCCACGCTACCGGCGCTGCTTCCACCTTGCTTTCGGGCAGGGTGCCCGGTCCTTCAGGGCCGGGGTGAATGCCCGCTCCCGCGTAGCGGGGCAGGGGAAGGCGAATCGCCGTCAG
>NZ_JBEOZU010000251.1:0-1025 GCF_040298185.1 Streptomyces sp. NPDC001634
TTATAGTTGAACATTTTTCTTGGATAATGGTTCATCCAATACTCGATAGCGGCGACTTCTTCAGGGGTCGTCTTTGTTGTGCCTTTTGGCAGATGCCTACGAATCATTCGGTTATGGTTTTCATTCGTCCCTCGCTCAAAGCTCGCGTAGGCGTGTGCATAGTAAACTGGACAGCTTACGACCTCAGAGAGCCTTGCAAATTCATGGCCATTGTCAGGGGTAATGGATTTGAAGTCATAACTTTTTTGAAGTTCCACCAGCTCATCATTGACCGCCTGTGCTGTTTTCCCATCAATCAAGCGAATGATCTCCGTGCGGTATTTTCGCTCTGTGAGCGTCAAAAGCACCTTGTTCTTAGCTCTCGTAAGAATGACCGTGTCAATCTCGTAATGCCCCACTTCTAAGCGATTGTTAATGAACTCAGGCCGTTCTTCAATAGACTTACCAAAAGGATGCTTTGGCGCACGAGGTTTGATTTTCTTTGCCGCCTTATACTGCGGATAGAAAAGATGATGACGCTTGGCTTCTAACCAGCCCCAGTTGACCCAATTGTAGAGGCTGCTCAGAGAAACTCCTTTTAGAGCCTGATGAATGACTTCCAAAGAGTCCTTGTCTTCTTTAAGACGTGTACTCACATAACAATCAATCTCAGTCGTGAGTTTACTCGGACGAACACTGTGAGCCCTCAATCCTTCATAATTTTCTTGAGCCTTTTTAGCAGAGTATTTTACCTTCCGCTTGAGCTGGATTTCCCCTCGCTTCATCTCTCTGTCAATCGTCCCATGAGCTTTATTCAATAAGCGCGCAATCTCACGGTTGCTCAGTCCTTCTTTATTGTGCCAACGTTCAATGTTTAAACGGTCTTGATTGGTCAGGTGTTTCCCTTTGCTCTGGCTTGTGATAGAATAGTCTTGCATCTGAATTTCCTTTGTCGGTGTGATCAGCCCGTTCAACTTCCCGTTCCTGCTGTCGATCAAGTCCGTCGCCCCGGCGCTCGCGCTCGGCAACGGCGTCGTCCTCAAGCC
>NZ_JBEOZU010000252.1:0-1009 GCF_040298185.1 Streptomyces sp. NPDC001634
CCTCACCGGCTTTCCCAAAAACCCCCGCCGGGGGGGTCTTAAACTTACCCCCCCCCCGACCGGCGTTTGACGGAGATCAGCTCTCCGGCTTTGACGGGTTCCATGGCCACCCTCCGGGAAGATCAGCCCCTCCGGGGTTTGAGGGGCGGGGGTCCGGGGACCGGCCCGGAACGGAGTCCGGGGCGAAGCGGGGGCGGAGCCTCGCGAGGGGTGGGGGGACGTGGTCCCTGGGCCGCCAGGGGGCCCTCGACAAGGGCCCGGGGGACGTGGTCTCCGCGGGGTGTGGGGCGGAATCTGGCGAGAGGTGTGGGTGGGGGGCGTTGTTCCCGCGGGGGTCTGAGGGCCAAGTCCTTGGCAATGATGCGAGGGACGCATTCCCCACAAGGGTGCGAAGGCGGAGCCCCGCGAGGAGGGTCGGGTCAGGGGGCTGAGTCCTCGGCGGGGGCGCGGGGGACGTGGTCCGCGCGGAGTGCGGGAGGGGAGCGTCGCGAGGGGTGTGGGGGCGTTGTTCCCGCGAGGAGCAAGGGGCTGATCCTCGCGAGGGTGTGGGATTTGGGGGTCCGACTCTTCGGTAGGGGTGCGGGGACGTGGTCCCTGCCGGGGGTGCGGGGGCGGAGCCCCGTGAGGGGTGTGGGGCCGTGGTCCCCGCGAGGATCAGGGAGGCTGATCCTCGCGAGAGTGGGGGTCTGGGGGTCCGAGTCCTCGGTAGGGGTGCGGGGACGTGGTCCCTGCCGGGGGTGCGGGGGCGGAGCCCCGTGAGGGGTGTGGGGGCATGAGTCCGTGGTTCCCGTGGGGCCACGGGGCCGAGCCCCCCCGGCAGCGGCAATGGCGCAGTCCCCGCCGGGGCTCCGGGGTCGGAGCCCCCTGGCGGGATTGAAGGGGCCGAGCCCCCTGGCCGGGTGAGGGGCCGAGCCCCCCTGGCGGGGTGAGGGGCGGAGCGCCCCTGGCGGGGTGAGGGGCGGAGCGCCCCTGGCGGGGTGAGGGGCGGAGCGCCCCTGGCGGGGTGAGG
>NZ_JBEOZU010000253.1:0-1003 GCF_040298185.1 Streptomyces sp. NPDC001634
GCCCACGACCCGGCCCCCGTCCCCATCGACCGCTTCGAGGGTGAGGTGCCCTTCGCGAACCAGCCCGCCGAGGGCATCTTCACCTGGGGAACGCTGGTTATCTATGAATTATAACCAGTACGAGCATTATAGTTACAAGGGCGGGCGCCGAGAAGAACAAGTGGAAGCCTACCGCAATCCTTCAATTTCCATGCGAGAATTACGAGAAATGACGGACACGGTCAATGAATACAAATTATTCACTAACTTTAGCAAGAAAGTTTTAGATAAACCCCTTGAAGAAATCAATGATCGGACCTCATTTAATATTGCCTATGAGAAAGTGAAAAAAGGTAAAAGCATTGATTCTATTGTCTTTCATATCACGAAAAAACGTCGAGCAGACGATAACAGTTATAAGCTAGAGGACAAGACCTACAAGGAAGCGAAAGCCGAAAAAGAATTATCAAACCAAACACTTGCAGGTAAAGCGTTAGAAAGTAGATATACAAGGTTATTGCTTGAAAATTTCCTTTTATCGCCTTATGAAATGACAGATACATCACTTATGGCTGGCTTGCAAAAAAATGTTTATCCAAAGTATGACGAACTCAAAACATTACGAGGACTTGAGGGGGTCAAAAAGCACCTCTCATACGTTCGTGAGAAGCAAGAACCTTATTCAAAAGGGAACGTTGCAAAGTATCTTAAAAAGGCAGTTGATCAGTATTTGCCAACTGTGAAATTACAAGACCTTGACCAACCAGAACGTGCAAGTGTTCGAGGTAAAGGAGCAAGCCATGAGTGAGAATCTAAAAACGATCAAAGAGCTTGCGGATGAGTTGGGTGTATCAAAAAAGAAAATTCATTATCAAGTATCTAAATTAGATAGTAATTTGATACAGAGATTAGACGGTACTATCTATCTTAACAACGCTGCTATAAAAGTGATTAAAGGGAATATTGGATATGTCCCTAAAACTAAATTAGATAGTGTTGGTGTCCAAAATAGACAGTATTTAGA